>CALKXD010000110.1 GCA_938003855.1 uncultured Granulosicoccaceae bacterium
ACTGCGTACCACTCAGACACGCGATCTTTTGCCGACCACATGTAGTTACTTAAGAACAACTAAGCGCCTACATGTGGTAGGCAAAATCTCACGCACCTGAATGATCCTCGCGACACCCTGTTTCTGGATAGGCACTAGCTAATTTGAATGTGTATTGCTGCGTGCCCTGCTGTTGGCGTCCGGTGACGGCTGTGTGTTTTATTGCAGCCGATCAGCCGGTGACAGCCGCACTATATTACCCTTATTGAGCACCGTCGTCGCTGTGCCAGTCCGCGGAGGTGATCGCGGCCGGATTGCGCAGCAGGTGTCAGCGTGCCCTGAAGCCGAAAAATCCGTCGGCTTTGATTTTTTCTGCGGTTCCCTCCGGCAGAAGTGACTCCCAGCCTCCGGCACCCTGATCCATCTGCCGGAGCACTTCCCGTGAATAGATAGTAAACAGTGAATTGTCACTGCAGTTGATGCCAAAGATATACTGGTTTTCCAGCAGGTGCTGATACAGAAAGCGAAGATGCTCCGGCACCATAATGGTGGTGAAATCGCGTACTTCGTTGTGTTCATTTAATTCCGGATAAACAAACAACCGGGTGTTGTCGGGAAATAATTTGCCGAAGCCTTCAAGTATGCCGCCTTCGACGCCCTGGTAGCGATCTTCGTCAAAAATCTCTTTGATGTTGATCATCCCCAGCACAATACCGATCTGCAGTCGGGTATACTGACGGAAGTAGGCGCGAAGGGAGAAATAACGTGTGTAGCTCGATACCATAACGCTGTAGCCGAGAGCATTTAGTAGTTCTACTCTGGAAATGAGATCTTCTTCGGGCACCATGAGGTCAGCCCCCCGTGCATCGTTAAGCGAGATCTCAGCCAGCACCAGAGTGTTGTCTTCAGAGACGTCGTCAAGTTCACTGAAGGATTTACTGCCTTGCTCGATCATGTCGACATTCAGGCGTGTGACAGGCCGGAATGATCCCCTGATGGTCAGTACGTTTTTTTTATAGAGTATTTCGGCCGGCACCGCGATGCGGCCATCGGGCTTGTACATGATGGCGCGAGTCTTGGCGCTGCGGATTAAATGCAGATTAATCGCACGATTGTCTGTTTCTTCGAAGTAGGGGCCGGAGAAACCAATGGAGTCTATCTCGATACGATTGGGGGTTAAGTTGTCGGTCAGGGATTCAATTATTCGTTTGGGGTTTTCGTAATAATAGTAGGCCGCATAAATTAGATTGACGCCGAGTGTGCCGAGTGATTCCTGTTGTTGTTCGGGGGTGTTGTCGAGCATGCGAACGTGCATAATTATCTCTGAGGGCTCTGCCCCCGGATACATTTGCAGGCGAATGCCGCACCAGGCATGGCACTCGTTGTTTTTGTTATAGCTTTTCGCAGACACCGTTGCCGCATAGGAAAAAAAACGAGATGACTTCGAGCGTGTCTCTGCCACCCGGTTCAGAACCAGTGCGAATTCTTTTTCCAGCATGGCCTGCACCCGGGACTCACTGACATAGCGACCACCTTCCTGTGTGCCATAGATAGCATCGGAGAATTGCATGTCGTAGGCCGAGATAGTTTTTGCCACAGTGCCGGCTGCTGCACCGGCAAGGAAGAAATGTCGGGCTACCTCTTGACCTGCGCCGATTTCGGCTATGGTGCCGTATTTTTTTTCGTCAAGGTTAATGCGCAGAGCTTTATTGCTTGTGGAACGGCTGCTGACGTTTTGCGATTGCTCTTCTATGGTGTTCAAGGGAGGTCTTCCTTTGGCGTGATGTGCGGTCTGCATAGCTCAGGAAACTATGCAGACCAGCGCTAGACACCTGCTGTGATTTGTGGCGTTGTCGTGGTGCTTGCCAGCACGCACCACGAATAGTCAGGTTACACACGGCTTCGCTTAACTACAGTCAACGGTTGGGTCGTTCGTGCCGGCTTGCGGCACGAACCCGGTTTGCGATGATGGCTGTCACTGTGAGCGAACGTCCTTTTTCGTTTTCCGTACAGACACTAGCGTGGCTCGGATTGGAGTGCCTTAAACAGTGTGTAGCACATCAGCAGTACCACGACGGTAAACGGTATCCCGGTTGAGACGGCGGCTCCCTGCAGCGCAGACAGCCCACCACCAAGCAGTAGCGCGATGGCGACCAGTCCTTCCAGGGTGCACCAGAATACCCGTTGCACGGCAGGTGCATCCATTTTGCCTCCCGCGGTGATGGTGTCGATGACCAGTGACCCGCTGTCTGACGAGGTAACAAAAAATATGATAATCAGTACCAGTGATATCGGTGCGATAATGCCATAGAGAGGGAGTTGATCCAGAAAGCGAAACAGGGAGATCTCGGGTTTGTAGGTGTCGACAACGACGCCGGTGATACCGGTGCCGCTACCTGATTCGATCATGTCTATAGCAGCACCGCCGAAGGTTGACATCCAAAGAGCGCAGACCAGAGTCGGGGCAATCAGAACGCAGATAACAAACTCCCTGACGGTTCGACCTTTGGAAATACGCGCGATGAACATACCGACAAACGGTGACCACGCGATCCACCACGCCCAGTAAAAGGTGGTCCAGCCATGGAAATAGCTGGTATCTTCACGACCGAACGGGTTCGACAGCGGCACCAGTTGTATTACGTACTGCGTCATGACATCGGCGTATCGTGTCAGTGCGACGCCGGCACCGGTAACAAAAAAGACGAAGAAAAACAGCGCAACCGCCATCACCATATTAATTTCTGAAAGTCTTTTGACGCCCTTGTCCATACCGGCCAGTACCGAGCCCAGGGCAATGATAGTAATGCCGACGATCAGCAGGACGACTACCGTGTTGGTGGGTTCGATGCCAAATACATCGTTTAAGCCAGCGGCGATTTGCTTCGCGCCCAGGCCTAGAGAGGTAGTCAGGCCAAACAAGGTGGCGAATACGGCCAGCGTATCAATGACATGGCCGGGCCACCCCCATATTTTGTCACCCAGTATCGGATGGAACGCAGACCTCAGTGTCAATGGCAGACCTTTGTTGTAGCAGAATATAGCCAGGCTTAGACCGACGACGGCGTATATTGCCCAGCCGCCAAGCCCCCAGTGGTGCACCGTGCCGACAATACCAATGTTTGCATTGCCGGGGGATTTGGGATCTATTCCGAGCGGGTTGGCAGCTCCGCCTTCGGCGTAGGTATAGTAGACGGGTTCAAGGACACCAAAAAACAACAGCCCTATACCGATACCGGCTGCAAACAGCATGGCGATCCATCCGGCGTAGGAGTAGTCGGGTGTGGCGTTTTTACCGCCAATGCGGACCGACCCTAAGGGGAGGAAAATAAGCACAAGGCAGAACAGCAACATGATGTCGACGGCAATCACTAAAAACCAGTCGAATTCGCGGGTAAGGAAGGGGCGTAGCCAGCCGAATAATTCGGCGGAGGCTTCCTGATACATGAGTGATAGCACAACAAATAGTACAATCAAACTGGCTGACACCAAAAAGACCGGGTTGTGGATGTCCAGTCCCAACGGCCTTATGTTGTCACTTCCCATCTTATAATTTGTGATTGGCTTTCCATGAGACTCTTCATCTTCTAATGCCATTGCAGTTCACCTTAATTAATTATCAGGATTGTTTTTTTGTCAGTATTAAGGGCAGTGCTCGTCCGCTGTTGATGGAACGACTCAGGTGCCCGTTAAATCGATAACTCTGTACTCCGTTTTTTAGTGGCTGTGCACTTGTCATTAACACTGTGTCGCGGCACAGGCTCGGGAAATACTATCACACATTCCTGAGGGAGCGCGGTTCGGCCAACGTGCCAATCCGTTTGTACCGCCACCAACATGCGTTAGTGACACGGCAGGAGCGCAGCACAAGCTAAGTTGCCTGTACGGCGACAGGCTTTTCTATAAACGGATACACCGGCGCTACAGATTTGCTGGTGATGTAAACGCTTGCATTGATTCTGCGGCGGAGGCGGGTGCTACTTTTTTGCATCCTGATGTGCGGTGCGCATTTCAATGGCCAGTGCCTGTATCTTCGGCATAATAGCTGTCAGTATGGTTTGCGATATTTTTACCGTGTCGGCAATGGCAAGCGGCATGGTCTCGACGGTTTTTCTGCCCAGATCGCTTTGGTAGAACGCGATCAGTCCCTGCATTTCTGTATCAGTGAAGTGGCTGGAGTACATCTCAATGATCGGGCCTTTGACTTTTTCCCAGCCCATTTCTGCTTCGAGCAGCGTATCGAGAGAGCCCAGATACTTTTTCAGTACCGGGTCTTCTTGGTCAGTGATACCAAGTTGTCGCGCCATGTCTGTGTAGAGCGATATCACCTGTGCAAAGCCAGCCTCAGTGAGTTGCCGGGCGTCAGTGAGCTCGAGAAATGTTTCGACGGAGGCTGGTGATGCCGGTTGATCTGCTTTAGCGTTTATGCTGATAGCCAGCAACAGCACGACGGCGAGTTTTGATTTCAATGTAACGGTTCCCGGGAGATTTGTCATAGGTAGGTGAGTGGTTAGTGAGATGTCGGTGGTTTATCCATCAGTGCCAGTGCGGTACCGTAACAGGCTCTATTGGTTGTTTTGGTTGGCCGATGCTGCAGCAAGGAAGGTGCATTAATTTATGAGTACGCTATGGGTTTCAATTTGGAATTGTACAGGTTCTAGCTCGGTGGAATGGCAGAAGGCCGGGTTTAAGGACCGGCTTCGCGGCTTTGAAGAGGCGGTCGGACTGTCAGTGGCGCGATTTCCCGCCCCCGCTGGAACATCTGACAACCTGCGTGCCGTGTGCGTCGCGCCGGAGTATGCGTTTGCCGGAGTTGATGATGGTAATCCTGTGCCGGCTGAGCCGGCGTCATTGGCAGAGATGCTGCTGCTGATGAACACAATGGAGCGTCTTTCACGGGAGAATCCGGGGCTATTGTTAATTCCGGGGTCATTTCTGTACACCAGCGATACCGGCTCTGTGCAAAACCGATCTGTCGGATACTTTAATGGTGAGTCGATCATCTATGTTGGAAAACGGCATGGTGTTGGTGAGGTTGATGATAACGGAAATAAGCAGTTTGTCGCCGGAAACGGAGGGGCGAATGTCGTTTTGTCAGGTGTCAGTATTTCGCTTCAGATTTGTCGCGATGCGACCCAGCACAGTGATTTAAATCGTGGGGATATTCAGGTCATTGTGGGTCAGGGTGTTGGCAATGCAGCGGTGGTAGGCGCGGCCCCTGAACATGCTCGAATCATCGCCGACCCCGGTAATTCGGAGGTGATCGGCTACAACAACACCACTGTAACTACGCATAGTGGATTGCGACAACGAGATATAATTGATATCAGCTTCTATGAGATATCGTACTGAAGCGACTGGATTTCCGGTAGTCCTTATCAAGCAGGTCTTTGTATAGATTAGCGGGAGATAGCCTGGAGTATCTGACGGTTAGCTGTTTGCCAGTAACCGGTATTCAATGTTGCTGCCGTCCTCACCTTTAAACGCCAGCTTGATCCAGCGGCCGTTGGTATCGAACCAGATGTCAGCGTTGATGTTACCGCTGTAGCGATAACGGTTTGTCTTTACTGTTTCAGGGCCGATCGTCAGGTATTCATCGGCAACCGGGGCGACGGTAATCCTGCTGGTTTTACCGTTGATGGTATTGAACAGTGTTGTGGCATTGATGACACCTGCATACCAGTGATTAGAGGCATGTCTGACTCGTGGCACGGTGGTTGTGCGGCCGTCAGGTAACGTTACAACTGAACGGTCGGCAGTCGACTGCAGTTGCACACGGGTGGTTGTCGAGTTTTCAGTGGTGGTAGCGATGACTGATATCAGTTCATCGCCCTGCCATTTTTCAGTGGCACGATAGTCAAAACTGAACACCGGGATTTTCAGAACCGTGACCCGAATTTTTGATGTGACGTTGACTTCGAGCAGATCGTTGGTTCTGGCGAAATCAAGGGTGTGTGTCCCGATGCGTTTACCTTTGCGGGTAATCGCGTAGTGCGCGGTGTCACCATAGCGCGCTGCCAGAACCTGCGCCCCGGCCTGCGCAGCGCTGGCCGGGGTGACAGCCAGTAACGCGATAACCGTAAGCACAGTGGCGATCATCTGGCAGAGGGTACCGGCTACCGGGCCGGTTTGCTGAATCTGAGTCGAGGGCACGGGTAGCTCCTGCGGCAGTAGGGGTAGCGACACAATTACGGGTAGTGTGCACCAGGGTGGCTTAACCCGGTATGAATGGCGCTTAAGTCTGAATTCGAAAATAACCGGATGGCGGTCAACATCGTGTGAATGTGGCGTGTGTCGACTGTGTGTCGTGTGCTGCAGTTGTCAGTTGTGCTGTGAGAAATTAATGGATGCGCTGATAGTACCGGCCACGTCGATCAGGTTTTTCCCCAGTGCTCTGCGGTGCTTTGCGGTAAATCGGCGGATCGGACCGATGGCACCGACGCTGAATACCGCACCTGCACTTTCGATATGGACCGGGGCGGCGACACTTGATACACCGATTTCTATTTCTTCAACACACTCAGCAAAACCGTTTTTAACAATTGTGGAGAACTCTTTTTCCAGATCGTGACGCACCGTGTGGGTTTGATCGGTGTAGGCCTTCATGGGCCCGTTGAGAATAAGTTCACGGAAGGCGTCATCCGCAAAAGCCGCAATGACTTTCGAGCACGAGCAAGCGTGCATTGGCCGATAGCCGAGACCGGGATGAATGTAGGAGATCGACGGGTCAGCGGGTGTTTCCACGTGAATAATGCTGACGCCGTTTTTGCGAAAGCGCGACAGGAACACGGCTTCACCGAATTCGCGGGTTGCTTCTTTTAGCACTGGTGCTGTGACGGCGCAGACATCGGCATCCGTTTTGGCGAGAAAGGCAATGCGCACCAGACGCTCGCCGATAACGTAGCGATTGTTAGAGTCGGGGTCTTCCAGCAGGCGCTGCTCTTTGAGTAACTGGAGCAATCGGTAGCAGGTCGGCAGTGGCAGGCCAGTCATCTCCTGAAGCTCGTTTGCCGCCAGTGGTCGCCCGGCAATGGCGATGGCTTCGAGCACGGATATCAATCGTTCAAGATGCATCAGTGATTCTCATTATGTGGACAATATTATCATATGGTGATAATTTATTTGTGCGCTTCGACCATCGCCGGATGATTGTCCGGCGTGTTCACAGGACCCTTGCCGATCTCTCAGGAGTATATCTTGTCTGAAAACGCTATCGCGCCTTGTTGTGGCCCCGGTTATGAGTCGCCGGCTCATGCTATGCAGGCTCCGCGTGAAAAGTTGCTCTACACCATTGCCATTTACGTGGGAACCGGTATCCAGAAGCCCGATTACCTGGCCACAGTTGATGCTGATCCGGACAGCGATACCTACTCGCAAGTAATAGCGCGCTGCGAGATGCCCGGTATCGGAGACGAGTTGCACCACATGGGCTGGAATGCCTGCTCCTCCTGCCATGGCGATGGTGGCATGGAGCGCAAGTACCTGATTGTGCCGGGTGTTCGCAGTTCCAACCTGCACATTATTGACTGCGGTACGGATCCACGTAACCCGACATTGCACCGGGTCGTCAGCGGTGACGAGATCAAGCAAAAGACCGATTTGTCCGCGCCGCACACGGTGCATTGCCTCGGGTCCGATATCATTATCTCTATGCTGGGTGATGCAAAAGGCAATGCTCCCGGTGGCTTTCTGCATTTGAATAAAGATTTTGAAATCGTCGGACGCTGGGAGAATGATCTCGGCGGTATGAAATTCAATTACGACTTCTGGTATCAGCCGCGTCATAACGTGATGGTCTCCAGCGAGTGGGCGGCACCAAACACGTTTATGCCCGGCTTTGATCTGGAAGAGGTGGGTCATCTGAAGTACGGTCGCGAAATTCATTTTTGGGACTTTGAAAAAAAGACCGTGGAAAACACCGTGTACCTCGGAGAAGACGGACTGGTACCACTGGAAGTTCGGTTTCACCACAACCCGGATTCCACACATGGCTTTGTCGGTGCAGCGATGTCGTCGAACATCATTCACTGGTACAAAAAAGACCAGGAATGGATTGTTGAGAAAATAATTGATGTTGAAAACGAAAAGCATCCCGAGTGGCCTATACCGCTGCCCGGATTGATCACCGTTATTCTGATATCAATGGATGATCGCTTTCTCTATTTTTGCAATTGGCTGCATGGTGATATACGCCAGTACGATATCTCCGACCCGCACAATCCTGTATTGACCGGACAGGTATGGATGGGCGGTATGTTGAAAAAAGCGCCCACGGTCAATGGCGTTGATATTGCCGGCGGGCCGCAAATGATTCAGCTGAGCCTCGATGGAAAACGCTTATACGTGACAACCTCGTTGTTCTCGACCTGGGATAACCAGTTTTATCCGGAGATTCGCCACAAGGGCGGTGTGATGCTGATGGTGGATTGCGATACCGATAGCGGTGGGATGGAAATCAACAAGGATTTTATCGTGAATTTTGGCAACGAACCCAATGGTCCTTCGCGATGCCACGAGACCCGTTACCCCGGCGGCGACTGCACATCCGATATCTGGCTTTAGCATGAGTGCGCTTTTCAGTCGAAAGCGGCGCTGAGGAAACAACATGAATCACAGAGAAGAATATCCGTCCGAGTATCTGGCCGGCATCCTGTCGGAGGCAAAGACAATTGCCATGGTCGGCGCCAGTCCTGACCCCACCAAATTCAGCTACGGCGTACTGAGGGTGTTGCATGAGCAGGGCTACACAATGTTGCCGGTGAACCCGAAACAGGCGGGCAATGAAATTCGAGGCCTGAAGGTCTACGAATCACTTGCCGCGATTGATCAGCCGGTCGATATGGTGCAGGTGTTTCGTGCCTCGGAAGCGCTACCCGGTATCGCACGCGAGGCGGTCGGGATTGGTGCTAAAATTCTTTGGGGACAAATTGGTGTCTACAGCGACGAGGCTGCCGAAATCGCGGAGGAGGCTGGCTTGCGAGTAGTGATGGATCGCTGCCCTAAAATAGAATTGTTCCGGCCATTCTGGAAACCGAAACTCGGGCAGAGTATCTGACGTGGCTGCCAGCACCTATCGTATAGAACTGCGCAATGCCGGGGTCGTGCTGGACGTGGCAGACGATCAGTCTATTTATCAGGCGGCACTTGATGCCGGTGTGCAGTTACCGATAGGCTGCAACTACGGCGGTTGCATCACATGTGCGGCTAAGCTGCTTGAGGGATCGGTGCGACAGCCGGGGGCAACCGCACTGAATAAAAGGCAATCTCAGGCAGGTTATATATTGTTGTGTGTAGCACAGCCGAAAAGCGACTGCGTGATTGAGGAGGGCGTTGAATCGCACGATTCGCTGTATGAAAATCCATTTACCGGTGCGTTGTCTGATATTAACGGTCAGAATCCGGCGCGCAAAGAATAATGCAGTTTTTCGACACCACAGCGATTGGCGGTGTGAGTCGCGCGGGAGTTTTATTCGGCGAAGTCATCTTCCTTCTATGGTCGGTGGTGGTCCTGCACAGCAGATCGCCTTGATACTTCCGCTCCAGACCTTAATCAGTCTTCAGGTGGGTTTTCTAAAGCCAGGTATTTGTCGGCCGGAATTTTATAAAGACCGGCAATACCTAGTATTTTCCGGTCGATGGCGGAGAGTTCATTGATAGCACCGTCGACTGCCTTGAAAATAGCGTCTGCATTCATCCCGGTTGAGGTGATATACGGCAGGCCGGGTGTCGGCTCTGTCCAGTCCAGCACCTGCAAGCCTTTGGCAAACGGTTCGTATTGCTTAATCAAGCGCCAGGTGACCGCATCGACGGCCGCGATGTCTATCTGTCTGTCGGCCACAGCACGTGCAGAATTAAGATGGGAGTGAGTTTGATGGCGATTCCGGAACCAGAATCCGAGCGCCGCTGTGTGTGTATAGATGGCGGCGTATCCTGACTGCGAGATAGTCTGGTTGTAACCGAAGGTGGCGTTTTCAAAAGCCGTAACATCGCGACGACTATCACTGCAACGTGCGATGATCGCACTGCGGTAGTAGCCCGGTTCACAACCGTCCAGCGCGTAATCGGGGGTACCCACCAGTTGAACCCCGCCGTGCAGGAATTTCCGGTAGGGCATGCCGCAGGTCTGACTCAGGACCAGCTGTGGGTCCCGCCAGACGGAAAATTCCTCGGCATCCTGCGACAGCGAAGCCGGGCTGTCGATGCCTGCCGCTGCCAGGTGTCGGCGAATGTGGTTCCAGTAGTTTGTATGTGCGTCTGCCAGTTCAGGTCTGGCATACATCATCAGATTTGCAATCATATCAGTGTGTGTTTTACCGGTGGATCACCCATGCGGCCGGGATGAGAACCGGGGGTTGAATCAGATGCGGATTTGTCTTGTCGACACATGCACGAAGAGGTAATTGATATATCGGTATTGGCCAGCGCCGTTTTTAATTTTGCCTGCAGTGCCGGTGTTTCAGTATTTTCACCACGTGCCTCCAGGCATTCAAGCAGACCATGCATTGACCACACGTTGTCCGGATGCTGAGCGCAACGTTGTAATTTGTTGTTCAGGCCCAGGTCTGTGCGGTAAACCTGCTCGGCTTCTTCGTAGTGGTTTTGTGCGGCCAGCAGTGCGGCCAGAGCATGGCGCGGTGGATGCATCCAGGCCCAGGGTTCCGAGTACTCGAGTGCGTCGTCTCTTTGTACGCTTTCGCGCAGGTGCTCAAATGCTTCATCGTAGCGGCCCTGATGATAGGCAATCTCCCCGGCAAGCATTTTTTCAGCGACCCCCAGAGTGCTTAGCGCACTGTTGTTGAAAAATTTCCGTGGTGGCGGAATACGCGTTAATGAATCATAAAAAAGCTGCTGCTCTGCGACGGCGGCTTGCGCTTGCTGCAGTGCGGCATGTGCGATACCTCTGGCGTAGTGGTGCATGGCTATCGATACGCAATACAGTTGGGGATCGTCGGGCAGGGAGGTGTCGAGTATCTGTTGCCAGCGGCCGAAGCGCACCAGTACATGCATTTTCATTGCATGGTATCCCTCCATGGTGGTGGCCAGTTGCGGGCGACCCTGTACCGAGAGTACATCGTGACTTAGCGTTTCGCAGATCTGCTCTGCGGCTTCCATGGCTGGCTCGAAGCGGCCAGACAGCATGCAGGTGTACATCATTAAATGCAGGTCGTGGCAGCGTGCGGTCGTATAGAAATTATAGGGGCCGGCGTAGTCGAGGTATTTGTTGTCGGCACGTATTGCCTTGATGCTGGCCAGTCTGGCTTTTTCGTAGTCACCGCATAGAACATAAATATGTCCGGACATATGGTTTAAATGACCGGCATCGGGGCAGAGATCCTGCAGTAGATCGGCGGAGCGTTGCGCCTGTTCAGGGTGATTGGACATTTCCACTGCATGTATGTGCAAATGCAGCAGCGCTGGATGTGGTGGGCTTGCCTGTTGCTCAAGGTGTTTTATTGCGCTTTCCAGTACCTCGATAATTTCTAGGGTGTCGGTATTCTCTGGCGGTTTACCGGTATGGACATTCCATAGTTTCCAGGGCGTGCGTGTCATCATCGCCTCACAGAACAATGCGGCAACGTCAGGGTCGTGTGGGTGTTGCTTATAGACAAGGCGCATGGCATTACTGTAGTCATCATCCCAACGGTCAAACTCTGCCTGCGATACACTGTGCGGCTTTTGAAAGCGACTGGCCAGCGCCGTGATCAGTTGTTGCTCAACCGCTGTTGCATCAGCGGCGCACTGTTGTGCCTGCTGGACATGGTGGTGGCACAGGCGGGTACAGCGGTTTGCTTCGTCATCACTGAAGTCACACCAGGCATAGTTATAGAAAGGACCCGCAGCATAGGCAACTCCCCAGTGCGCCATGGCGCATCGAGGGTCAAACTCGAGTGCTTTTTGAAAGCAGGCGACGCCTTCTTCCTGATTAAAGCCGTAGCACCAGTTCAGTCCGTAGTTAAACCAGTATTGAGCTTGTTCGGAAGTTGTGCTTATTGATTTTGTGTGTACCCCCAGATCAAATCGATCCATCAGCGACCTCGCAGTTGTCAGCGATTGAGTATAAGTGTTGTGACCCGGTTGTGAATAGCGTTAACGGCGGTGATGGTCATTGACTCCGTGGCCGTTGTCGGTACGATTGGATGGTGACGGCTGACGAGAGAAGTGCTGTGGATAGGCGAAAAACTACCTTTATGGTATTGGCCGGGTGGTTGTTTTTGCACCCGGGTACAGTGTTGGCCGCCGACGCGGCAGCGGTTGCCGGGGAGCTACAGACAGCGTTTAACAGCTGGATGAAGAAACATCGCATCAAAGCGGGTGCTATTGCGGTGTCGTATCAGGGCAGGCCGGTGCTGACCGGCGGTAAAAAAAGAGACGCCCGAACACCGGCCAGAGTGGCATCACTGTCCAAAACGATTACCGCGCTGTGTGCATTGGAGGTATTGCGACAGTCCGGCAAGTCAGTGGAATTGACCCTGCAGGAGGTGATTCCGCAATCGCTCGCGGCTGTGCGGCTTGCCGATCAGCGATACCGAACCATTTCACTGGCACAGTTAATCAGCCATAACAGCGGAATACAGTCGCGCTACCATCAGAGCCAGTTAGGGCAACTGGCATCCTTTGCGCAGGAGAGCAAAGCCTGGCAGTTAGCGCGTGTACTTGCCGAGCCACTGGCGTCTGATCCGGGTAGCGGCTATCACTACAACAATGCCAACTATCTGGTGCTCGGGGTGGCGATCGAGGCGCTTTCAGGAGAATCCTACGAGCGCACTTGTCAGCGGCAGTTGCTGTCACCGCTGGGTATCAGTAGTGCGGCACTTGATCGCAACTGGCGGGTGATGACTGCGTGGGGAGGCTGGCGAATATCGGCGGCGGATTTTCTGGCGCTGATTGATCACAGTTTTCCGGATAACACTATTCTCGGGCGTGCCCCTGAGAGTACCATCGCGCTGTGTGATGTTGGACGCGGTGCCAGTTACGGGCCGGGGACGCTGTTGCGCAAGACCCGTCAGGGGTACAATTTCTGGCATGCAGGCTCCTGGCGCTGGAAGGGCAACCAGCGCAATGACCGGTTTGGTGCCTATTTTGCCGCCTACGATAACGGCTACACCGTTGTGGTTAACTACGATCACGATGCCTATGACGGTCAGCAGGCAGAGCTTGACGGCCTGTTTTACCGTATTACGCATCCGCGTTGAGTACTTGCCGGTCGTTAATGGTGATTGCTTTTTATCGCAGTACGCATTCATAGTAGGGTATTTACTCAATACTCCTAATTGTTATGTCTGACTCCCATCGATTTGTACCGCTGCAGTACCAGGCTAAAACCGGACAGGAGTTGATCGACTGCTCCGCACAGTTCTACGAGTCTATGCGTCAGCGACGAACCGTCAGGAATTTCTCGGATACACCGGTGCCGTTGCAATTGATCGAGAATGCGGTTGCCGCAGCGGGTACCGCCCCGAGTGGTGCGAATCAGCAGCCCTGGCATTTTGTCGCAGTGAGCGACGCGGATACCAAGCGGAAAATCCGGGTTGCCGCCGAAATTGAAGAGCGCGAACTGTACGAGCGCAGAGCATCTGACCAATGGCTCGAGGCGCTGGCGCCGCTGGGCACTAATGCCGATAAGCCGTTTCTCGAAACCGCGCCCTGGCTGATTGCCGTGTTCGGGCAGAAATTTACCATCGATGCAGAAGGTCGCAAGCTCAAGCACTATTACACGCAGGAGTCTGTTGGCATTGCCACCGGCATATTGATTACCGCGTTGCATCAGTCCGGTCTTGTGGCGCTCACGCATACGCCGAGCCCGATGGGCTTTTTACGTGAAGAGCTCGACAGACCGATTCACGAAAAGCCCTTTTTACTGCTGGTGGTCGGGTATCCCGCGGATGACGCGATGGTGCCGGATATCGACAAAAAACCGCTCGGTGATATTTTATCGATCAGGTAGTCAATGACAAAAACGGGCATCGCTTAGTCGCTTACACGGAAAGCTCTTGGATTGTTTATCACTACCTCGTAGACTCTCGCTGTCTTTGTCACTGTTGAATCACGTCATGGCCGAACCAGGAAAAATGAATCAACTTACCGTGTGCCGGATCAGTCCCTACGGTACTTTTCTGGAGGGCGGTGAGCTGGGTGAAATAATGCTCATGAAGCAGTCGCCCCCGGTGATCCGGAAAGAGGGGGATTCAGTAGATGCTTTTGTCTTTATCGACAGCGATGATACGGTAGTGGCCAGTTTCACACGGCCACAGATTGTGGCGGGTGAGTGTGGATGCCTGACTGTCACCGCACTCACCGACAGTGGTGCGTATCTCGACTGGGGGTTGAAGTCAGATCTGTTTGTGCCACGCTCTCATCAGATGGGTGATATGGCCATTGGCAGTCGCTGTGTGGTAATGGCGATGGTCGATGACATCAGTGGTCGCATGATAGCCACAACCCGGCTTTATGAGTATCTGGAAGATGAAAACGACGATGATTTTACCGTTGGTCAGAAGGTTGATCTATTGATCTGTCAGAACACCGACCTCGGATTCAAAGCGGTGGTCGACGGCACTCATCTAGGGGTGCTGTATCGCAGTGAAGTGTTTCAGCCGATTGCTATCGGTGACCGGGTCAGCGGCTTTGTAAAAGCCACCCGGGACGACCTAAAAATAGACCTGGCTCTGCAGTTGCACACAGCCGAGGCGAGAAGCGAAATAGAGGCGAAAATTCTTCAGCATCTGCGTGATAACAATGGCGTATCAACACTGACTGATAAGAGCCCGCCGGAAGATATCTACCGTGTCTACAAGGTTAGTAAAAAAGTCTATAAGCATGCTATTGGCGCATTGTACCGAAGCCGGCTGATTGCTCTGACTAAAGAAAAAATCAGTCTGGTGTAACAGCGGTGCTCTGATAAGCAGTGTTACACACCGGAGCCGTTATCGCGCCGGTGTGTGGTGGCCTGCCTCAGTGGCTGCCGTGTGGCTGTGTCGGTAGCGCGAAGCCGGACCAGCGTGAGTCAGATCAGAACGGGATATCGTCCGAAAATTCTTCAGTGGCAGCATTCATGGTCGGGTAGTCGGCATCCGATTGCGGTGGCGCTGAGGCTTTGTCGCCGCCGGCTGCCGCTTCAATGCGCCAGGCATTCAGGTTGGTGAAGTATTTGTCGTTCCACTCGCGACCACGCAGGTCGAAGTGAACGGTAATCTGATCACCTTCACGGTGATCGTCGATCGCCTCGCATTTGTCCTGAGTGAGCTGAAACTTAATCATTTGCGGAAACTTGCCGTCGGTGACTTCGATGACAAATTCCCGTGCGCGGAATTTCTCCGACTTTTGCTCGGTATTGAATATTTTGTGAACGGTGCCGTCGATCTGAAAAGCCATTTGGGGTCCTGTGTGGATCGCTGAAAAATTTCGTGCGTAAAACAGGAGCGAAAGTCTAACCGATTTTGCCCCGCGAATAAGCGTCGATTTAAATCAAAAAACGTGCGGATGGAAACTTGTAATGCAACCAGATTGCTTGCCTGACAATCTGTTGCAGCTTAATTACATGCGCGCCGGATGTGCTGCCCGGGTTTGGTCAGTTTCCGGCGGCGTCAGCCTCTGCCGACGCCAGCTTTATACAGCAGGCAACAATTTCCATGGCGGGTTCGATTTCCTCGATTGGTGGTCGGGTGGGTGCCAGACGGATGTTTTTGTTGTCTGGGTCAATGCCATCGGGGTAGGTGGCGCCAGTCGGGGTAAGTGCCAGGCCGGCCTGTTTGGCGAGTTCAACCACCCGGCTTGCCACCGGCCGGTTAGTATCGAGACTCACAAAATAGCCGCCGCGGGGTTGCGTCCAGGTGGCCAGGTCGAGGTTGCCAAGTTCGCGGTTCAGTACTTCCTGCACGCGGTCGAATTTGGGTTTTAGGATTGCCGCGTGGGCCCGCATCAGTCCGCCTATGCCACCCGGATAGTTGCGCAGAAACAATACATGGCGCCATTGCTCTGCTTTGTTTGGTCCGATAGTTTGTGCGCTCATCGCCCTGGACCAGTACCCGATATTGTCCGTGCTCATACCGGCAAGGCCAATGCCGCCACTGGCAAATGTTACTTTGGAGGTCGAGCCAAATAAAATGACGCGCTCTGCGTGGCCGGTTTCTTTGGCGATTGCCAGTAGGTTCGGTGCCGGCGACGGGTTGTCTTCGAGGTGGTGAACCGAGTAGGCATCGTCGGCGAATATAGTGAAATCAGCGGCGGCCGCGTCAATGGTGATCAGTCGTCGTGCAAACGCCTCTGACAGAGTATCGCCTGTGGGGTTGCTGTAGGTCGGAACAAAATAGATGCCTTTGATTGAGGCGTCTTGCTTCACCAGTGCTTCGACGGCGTCCATGTCCGGGCCGCTCGGGGTCATGTCGACTGTGACAAGCTCAAAGCCCAGCGCTTTGGCTAACAGGAAGTGGCGATCATACCCGGGCACAGCGACGATCAGTTTGGGGGACTGGCTGACCCAGCCGGACGCACTGCCTTTGACGCCGTTGAGCAGCGCCCAGGTTAAAAACCGGCTCATGAGTTCGAGGCTTGAATTGTTGCCGAGCATTACCTCGTCGGCGCTGACGTTCAATTGTTCGCAAAACATTTCGCGCGCTTCCCGCAGGCCCAGAACACCGCCCGGGTAGTTGCGGATGTCTACGCCGCTGTCGGTGATGTAGTTGGTTTCGTTGACGGCGCTGAGAATGGGCAGGCTTAAATCAAAGTTGCTGTCAGAGGGTTGGCCGCGCTCCATGTTCAGTGTCAGGCCGCGGGATTTATATTCTTCAAACTGTGCCTGAAGCGTCTTGAGGTTGCTCATAGTGGGTGCCCGGATAAAAAATTGGTGATCTGAAAAACGCGCGTTGTGAGTGTCGTTACCAGACTGGCTGTAGGTGACAGGACTGGCGGTCGGCGGTAGTTTATCAATACCGCTTGTTCTTCGTAAGGAGAATGATCGGTCAGGCGCATCGTCGGGGTCTATTCAGGCTTGCGACCCGATTGGCCACTTTACCTGAAAAACGGCGTACTATGGAGTGTGCGGGTTACAACAGCCGTGACGTGTATTGCTGATTTACGGCGGTTTGCGTTTGATTCCAGTCGCGCGAGTGTCAGTGTTTCCTGGTTTTTTAATCCCATTATGAGTTTAAGCGTATGTGCGTGATAGCAGTCCGTGTCTGACCGGCTTCCGGTAAAATTTATTGCCCTGATGGCGGCGATGTCAGCGCTCGATGCGTTTTCGATTGACGGCATGTTGCCGGCACTTGAAATCATCGGGCAGGATCTGAATGTGGCGGTGGCCAACCACCGGCAATATGTGGTGACTGCACTGTTTGCCGGTTTTGCCGTTGGTGTACTGATCTATGGCTTTGTTGCTGATCATGTCGGCCGCCGGAAACCGGTGATCGCGGGTTTTTGCATTCACCTGGCGGGGTCGCTGTGTTGCTGTCTGGCGGAGACGTATCCCCTGTTGCTTTTCGGGCGGGTGCTGCAGGGGCTCGGGGCAGCAGGTCCCTATGTGTTATCACTGGCGATTGTGCGGGATACATATCAGGGGCGTGGTATGGCGCGTATTCTGTCGTTGATCATGATGGTGTTTATCGGTGTGCCGATGATCGCACCGTTTATCGGTCAGGGCATTCTGCTGGTTGCCGGGTGGCGCAGTATTTTTCTGGTGCTGGGTTTATTTTGTGTACTGGTGTTGGTTTGGTTCTGGTTAGCGCAGCCCGAAACACTAAAGCCGCAAGACCGTGTTGTGCTATCGCTTGCCGCCGTCCTCGACTCCAGCGTTCAGGTGACAACCCATCAGCAGACTGTCAGATATCTGCTTGCCATTGGCGCTGTGACCGGTGCGTTTATCGCCTACCTCAGTACCTCGCAGCAGGTTTTTCAGAATATCTATTCACTGGGACAATGGTTTCCCGTGGTGTTTGCATCGCTGGCCGGATTGCTTGGTGTGGCTGCGTATTTCAACTCCCGCTGGGTTGAAAAAATCGGCATGGCGCGACTGGTGCACCTGGCGCTGACGGCGATTGTGCTCACGTCAGGGGCCTACTATTTGTGCTATCTGCTGTTTGCTGTTGTGCCGTCTCTGTGGTTTTTTCTGGCCTATATGGTGGTCGTGATGTTTTGCTTTGCGCTGCTGTTCGGCAATCTGTCGTCACTGGCGCTGGAACCCATGGGGCACATCGCCGGTTCTGCCGCGTCACTGGTAAATTGCCTGAGTACCCTTATAGCGATTGCGCTGGCCTATTTGATTGGCAGTCAGTTGGAGGCTAACCCGATGCCGGTGATTGCCGGCTTTGGTGTGTTGTGCGGTGTGGCCTGGCTGCTCAATTATCCACAGCTTGGAAAACGCGCTTCGCAGTAGCCAGCGGGTGTCGTGTCACGGCGGGGTGGGCGGGTTGCCACAGCTGTCCGTCGCAAGGCAAACTGTGACTCTGTGATGACCCGAGAGAGGCAGTTGATATGCAAACAGGAGCGACACCGGTGAGCGATGAGCGCCACTACCCGCCCGGAAGCCGGACCCGATGAGCTACTGGGAAGATATAGATATCGGTCGGGTCTTTCAAACCGGTGAAATCACCGTGAGTGCCGACGACATCATCGACTTTGCGAGCAACTTTGATCCGCAGCCCTATCATCTCGATCCCGCCATTGCCGAGCAATCGATCTTTGGCGGTCACTGCGCCAGCGGCTGGCAGATTTGTGCTCTGATGATGCGGTTGCTGGTCGATACCATGAATCGCGATGGCGTGCGCTCGGTGGGGTCTGCGGCGGTGGAATCGCTGCGCTGGCATCGGCCTGTGTTTGCTGACGATACCCTGCATGCTCAAATTACCGTCACCGGTCATAAGGCATCGTCGGGTTATTCAAGGTATGGACTGATTGATTGCGCCATCGAAGTCGCCAACCAGTCCGGAGACAAGGTCATCTCGCTCACCACCGATATGCTGGTTGAACGCGGCGAGGTGGCAGCCGATGAGTGAGCCTGAGCAGTTCTTTCGCAGCCGCTGGTTTGAAGATATACCGGTCGGTGAATTTCACGTCTTTGGCAACCATACGTTTGGCGAAAAAGAAATTATCGATTTTGGTCGCGCCTACGCACCGTATCCGATGCACACAGATTTTGACGCCGCCAGAGACAGTTTGCATCAGGGGTTGGTGGCATCGGGCTGGCATGTCTGTGCGGTATGGATGCGCTTGATGGTGACCTATATGGAGCGTTATGCAACGGGGGTGCGGGACGGCCGCCGCAATGGTGCCGGAATTGGCTTTCGCAACATGAAATGGCTGAAGCCGGTGCGCCCCGGTCACAACCTGACCTACACTTATGAGATCATCGAAAAACCCGACAAGGTAATTCGTGGCAAGTGGGGGATCATCCGCAGTCGCAATGAAGCCTATAACCAGAACGGTGAGTTGGTGTTTACCTTTGAGATTGATATTCTCGCCGAGCGCAGGCCTGACTCATGAATGCCCCGCCGCGTTCTGTTGGCGAAACGGCTATCGTTCCGGCAAAACTATAACAGCGCCCTATGCAGAAACCCGAAAAACTAGAAGATATTGTCAATCACCTGGTGAGTGCTACCGACCCCGATGAGGTGCGCCAGTTGTATCAGCAATGGTCTGACAGCTACGACGATGATCTGGATTCGTTTGGCTATGTGGCCCCTGAGATTGGTGCCGGACTGTTTGCAGAGACGGTGAAGGATAAGGCCGCAAAAATACATGATGCAGGCTGTGGAACCGGGTTGGTCGGTGCGTTGCTCAAACGACTGGGCTATAGCAATATTCATGGTAGCGACTTCTCTGCCGGCATGCTGGATCGCGCGCAGCTAACAAACTGCTATAAAACACTGGAACTCGCAGATTTCTCACAACCATTGAGTATTGCCGACAATACCTTTGATGCCGTGATTTCTATCGGGGTGTACACCAAACGCTTCAAGCAGATTTTTCTGACCGAGGTGCTGCGCACGCTTAAACCGGCAGGCTCAGTGGTGTTTACCTGTCGAGAGCTCTATTTTGACGAGGTTGCGGATACAGTGAAACAGATGCATGCTGACAAAATAATCTGCAAATCCTCCGTGCAGTTTAATGACTACATGACTGGCCAGAACGCGAGTGCGTTTTATGTTGTGCTTGAGAAGAGTCGGGAAAATTCCGGCGAGTAAGCCGCAGGATGAATGAACGGATAGTCGCTGCAGGGAGTCGGTTAGGGAGCAAGATTGCCAATGTCATTTATTGTCTATGTGTGTGCATACCTTTGGGGCGTCCTGTCAGTGCGCACGGTGAGATCGAGCAGATATCACCGGAAGTGATCTGGCAAGAGGAGGTAATTGCTACTGAACCGGAGCCCGCCCCTTTACAAGTAGTAGCCGCACCGACCGATGTTTTTGATGTGTTCAATGGTGTGTCTGGAGCCACCGGTGCCGGTGTCGGCATCTCTGTGAGCCGCTTTGGGGTAAGCGGGGGCAGAGAGTATTTGGTCAGCAGTGATGTGCCCGGCTATTTTCTGTTAGTGCTGTCTAGAGCCGACGGGGAGATGGATCTTATCTACTCTCATAACAACCCCACGTCGCAACTGCCGGAAAGATGGTTTAACTTCCGGGATGAAATACCGGCAGAGTCCGGGCCATTGAGTGGTCAGGGGCGGGTCGGGCTGGAAACAGTCTATGCGGTTTACTCTGAGCATCTACTGCTGCCAGCTGGTGATGAGTCAGCGTCGGGTGGTTCGCACAGTAATTTGCTGGTGTTACAGCAGGTGGTCGCATCATTGCAGAAGCAATCCGGTGCAGTTGACTACACCCGCTACCAGCACACGGTGGATTGGTAAGGCGGCAGGTGTGCCGCTGTTAGCTGTCGATTGTCGCTGTTGCCTGCTGCCCGTCAGTTGATTCTGCTAACCTGTCTATAGCCGTGAAATTTAATACGGTGTTCGATGTCTAGGAGAACATTTGCTCTTCCAGGCTTCTGCCTTTGCTAAGCCGTCGGTATTCAATGCCTTGTTCAGACAGTGTGATCAGCAAATCAATATCCATTGTCGGGTGAGAGCTGCTATCGAATTCAATGATTAGTTCTGTCGGGCCTTTTTGCTCAATGCGGGTAACACCCGGTACCTGCGTCAGGGTGTCAACGGTGGCTGCACCGGCATGGCCCTGTCGCATTGTTAACGTTATATAGCCATCGTTTGCGGCAGCATCTATAGCGTTAATACCCTGTAGCTGACCGTTGGCCAGGTGGACCACTGTGGTACATACTTTTTCCAGTTCATCAAGGTTGTGTGAGCTGATAATAAAAGTGGCATTGCCAGCTTCGGTGGCGATCAGTTCCCGAATTATTTTTACATTCGGTGGGTCAATGCCTGCGGTGGGCTCGTCGAGCAATATTAATTCGGGCTGGCCGATCAGTGCCTGCGCAATCATGATACGTTTGCGCATGCCATGGCTGAGTTGATCCGGTTTGCTGTTGGCACGGTCTGCCAATTGCACTAACTCCAGCACACGCATGGTTTCTGTCCGTGCCTGTCTGCCGGATAAACCTCGCAGTTGTGCGTAGTGGCGCAACTGACGGGCGATGTTGAAGGCGGGGTCCAGCCAGGCGTCCTGTGGCAGTGCCGATATTTTTTGAAGTGCAGCGGCACTGCCCGGGGCCTGTCCAAGAATTTTGACCGATCCCTGTGATGGTCGTACAAAACCGCACAGTAGGCTCAAAAAGGTCGTTTTGCCAGCGCCATTCGGGCCGATCAGCGCAATAGGCGACCCGGCTTGCAGGCTCAGACTGACGTCTGCTAGTGCCTTGGTTTTTCCGTAGTTTTTTGACAGGTTGCTGCACTCAATGACGGGTGCACCGGTTTGGCTGACAGAGCTGTTGGTAGAGTTCATTATCGGGCTCACAGATCGCGTCGGTTGATGATGAACCAGCCCGCAACCAATAATACGGTTGCCTGTACGACGGGTACTATAGCGAGCTGCAATGCCTGCCAACTGTTGTGATGCAGCAGGGAGGTAATATGTGCGCCCGGCACCAGCCAGCGTAAATTGGCGGTTTCGGGATATCTGTGTGCCAGCCACGAAAGCAACACGGTTAGCGCAATCCATATAATGGTCGCCCAGGTGGTCGCCTGGCGGGCTGAGCCTGCAAACAGCGAGATCACTGCCATTGCTGCGGTGTAGGCGGCAATGAGCAGCAATAGATTGACAAAAACCATAGCAGCGGTATCTAGCGCCGGCACCAGCAGTGCCTCATTGCGTACAACTGCCAGCATTAAGGTGGCAGCGGTTACCAGTGCCAGCAACAGGGCCTGCACAATCATCGCTCCGGTAAAGCGACCCAGGAACAGGCTGGTGCGCGTGGTGTGCAGGCTCAGTAGCCGCAGTGTCCCGCGGGTACGATCTGCGGCTGTCTGATCGGCAGCAAGCATCAGGCACAGCAGTGGAAATAAATAAAGCCCGATCACCCAGAATACCGAGAATTCCGGGACCTGCCACCCGAGAAGTGATTCGATTAAACGGGAATTGAAAAACGAGCCGACCAGAACCCCTTCGCCGTTCGCCAGCCAGCTTGCCGCACCTTTTACCAGATACCAGAGGATCAGGGCCCAGACCAATAGAAATGCCGCGACAACCGTCAGTCCCCTGGGGGTGCTGAAGGTGCGTTGCAATTCGAGGTTGCTGATAATGAAAATGTTTTTGATAAAAGTCACTAGCGTTACCGTGGGTGGTGTAGTGATAGACAGGCTCGTCGCAACGGGAATGGTAGCAGGTCCGGTCGCCGTCGATTTTGTACAGCTTTGTCAGATAGCCTGCGCAAACGAAAACAGCCGGCGATTGCCGGCTGTTTTTATCATAGGTCTAACGGATGGTGCAGTTGACTATCTGCTCTGGTTGATTGTCCAGGTATTAAAATTTACATCACCAGCGCCCCAGAAAATCTCGGTGCCGACAATGATGTTCGCCATACACCAGTCGTCCTGAATCTGATCAGAGTTACTGGCAGCACCGAATCGTTGCTTAACCTGATGGGCGTTGTCTTTTGCCCAATCGACAAAGTCGTTCCAGTAGACAGTGCCGCTGAGTTGCGGGTTTTGTGCAACAAAGGCGACATAACGAGTATCAGAGCCTTTGGTGTATACCTTGTAGGCTTCACCGCGAATGTTCAGGTCAGCGACAAAGTCGCCAGGGCCCGCTGGCAGACGCTCGGCACCCGCATCAAGCCATACCATTACTTCGTAGACGTGGTTGGATCCGCCGGAACGCTTGACGATGTCGGTGTTGCATTGACCGGTTTCGTCTTCGTAGAAGAATGATTCAATGGCAACGTTGCGCTCGCCCTGGATAGTAGAGCCATTCGGGAATCGGGCATTGTTAGAAGCATCAACAATTCGCTCTCCACCGTATTGCGGGCCGGTGTAGGCGTAGTCGATGGAGATGTTTGGCATCTCGCTCAGCTTAACGGGCAAGCCGGTTTCGTCCTTTGGTGCGCTGGTGCGGAATTCGTCTTTGACGCCGAATATCAGCTCCGGGTAAGAGCGTACATAGTAGTCGCCGGATGCCTGGCTGTTGCCGTTGATTCCGGTGCGGCCAGGGCCCCAGTCGTAGTTCCAGCCGATCTTCGCACCATTGGTGTTTGTAGTGATGCACTGTGACCATTCGTAGCCCGGGAATGCACGCCAGGGACGCCAGGCATTGTTGTGCAGGATGAAGTCGCCCACGCGTGTGTCTGAGTAGTCATTGCGATCATCAAGAGTCGTGCAAATGCTCTGCTGTGCGACAACTGGCAGTGCTGATGTGCGGAATACGGTGCCGCCACTGTTGTCCGAGGTGAAATCGCCGGCATCCGTGTCGCGCTCACCAGTGGTGTCGTTGTCATTGCTGTTGTCACCGCCATCTGAACTGCTGCTGCCGGAATCGTCGCCGTTCTGGCCGCCATCGGAGGTGCTGCTGCCGGAGTCGTCGCCGTTCTGGCCGCCATCAGAGGTGCTGCTGCCGGAGTCGTCGCCGTTCTGGCCGCCGTCAGAGGTGCTGCTGCCGGAATCATCGGTGTTTTGGCCGCTATCAGAGCTGTCGCTTCCGGAGTCATCGGTGTTTTGGCCGCTATCAGAGCTGTCGCTTCCGGAGTCATCGGTGTTCTGACCGTTGTCAGAGTTGCCACCGTCAGCGTCATCGTTGTTCTGTGTACTGTCATCGCCACTGGCATCATCGTTTGTGCTGTCGCCGTTGTCAGTCGTATCCGTACCGTTGTCACCACTGTCGGTGTCGCCACCCTGTGGAATAACCGGAGTACCGGTGTCCGTAACCCCGGTTTCTGTGCCGGTGTCCATTGGCGTAACCAGGGAGTCACTGTCGCAAGCGCTAAGTGACATGATAATAAGACTGGCAAGTAAACTTCTTTGCATGGGAGTGCCTCTCTGTTTCATCTGGTTCGAGTCAGCTAATCCGGCTGGCTTGAACAAGAAGATGGTGTAGTGAAGTTGGGCCGATAGTAGCCGTTTCGGTGTTTCTAAACTGTGTTAGGCGTAACTTTTTTGATACAAATGCATTTTTGATTCTGTCGTGCCGGATGGAAATTTGAACCAGTTCCGTTTTGTGGCTGAAGCGTGCCACAGTGGCAGTCTGACTGCGACCGATAGCACGGGAAAAAGTGCCGGATATTTCGGATCAGTCAGGGTATACCGGGCGAATAATGCGCAGGGCTGATGTCACCGGATGGCCGGGCGCCGGTGATCCGGAGATTATCGGGTTAATGTGACTGTTGAGTTTATCGGAGTGTTGTTGAGAACAAGCTCACTGTGGTCGTTCGCGCTTAAAGTGACACGCATTGTGTGAGTGCCGGCAGGGACTTTGTTGATGTGATACCAGTCGCCGTACAGCCGTGCCAGCTTTTTCCCGTTGAGGTAGAGGTGCGCATGCGCTTCGTTATCCAGAGCTTCAGCAACTACGTTTTGCGAGGTTAAGCGGAAAGTTTCTGTGGAGATCTGTACGTTTCAGCCGGCCAATGGGTCCTGGCTCGCCTTGAGTTCTACGGTTGGAATGGTGGCGAAACCGGAGACCTCTTGCGATGCATGGTGATGTGCATCACCGAGGTCCATTTTATGTTCAACGTTGTGGTTTTCGTTCGCTGTGTAGTGCTCCATAGGATTAGAGCAATTCGACATTTGAATAAGTAGTAGAAGCGCTGGTAGTGCTTTGCCGAAGGAAATAGCCATCGGTATCCTATGGTTAAGTGTGCTAATCAGCACCGACTCTGCAGAGTAGAGAAAGTGCTGCTGTGCGCATTGACGATCTTTGTGATTTTGTAATTTCCTCGGTTGATCAATCGGCGATACGCGGCGTAGATGCGCTCGGCGTTGTTCTATCGATCTTGCATCGATGTCCCGTTGCGCGAATGAATCTGGCATTATTGTAGGTCGACCTTTCAAAGTGCTTCCAATGTCTGACATTATTCTTCACCAATATCCGCAATCTCCTGTCGCTGAAAAAGTCCGTGTTGGCCTGGGTATTAAGAAGTTGCACTGGCGTTCTGTGGAAATTCCGCGGATTCCACCCAAGCCTGATCTGATTCCGCTTACCGGGGGTTATCGCCGCACACCGGTTATGCAGATCGGCGCTGATGTGTATTGTGATAGTCAGTGCATTCTGCGTGAGCTTGAACGGCGTTTTCCGCAACCGGGGTATTTTCCCGAGCGCGGCGGTGGTCTGCCGTGGGCCATATCGCGCTGGACTGATGATCGCTTTTTTGCAGACACTATTAAGCTGGTGCTTGCCGGGCAGGGCGATAAGCTACCGGCAGATTTTGCTGAAGATCGAGGACGCCTCTATATGGGACCCGACTGGCAGCAGGCCTTGCTGGAGGCTCGCTCGGAGTTGGCCCATCTGTCAAGCCAGATACGCGGGCAGTTAGCGTGGCTCGACGACTGGCTGTCGAGCGGTGACGACTTCATCGCTGGCAGTACCGCCGGTGTCGCCGATGCTTGTGTGTATTATCTGGTGTGGTTTGTCCGTGGTCGCTATGACGGCGGCGCGCAGTTACTTTCCGAGTTTGCGACCTTGCAGGAATGGGAGCAACGGGTAGCGGCTATCGGGCATGGCAGCAGTAGCGACATGAATCCGCAGGATGCGCTTGCCATTGCACGGGACAGCGAAATCGAAACCGTCGAACGCTATGACGACAATGATCCGCAGCATCTGGCGCCGGGCATGACGGTTTCTGTAAGGCCGGATGTTAATGCCGGTGAGATGGCAGTGAGCGGAGTTGTTCGAGCGGTCAGCAGTGATACGATTTCGCTAGTGCGGGAAAGTGAACAGACAGGCCAGGTGTGTGTGCATTTCCCGCGTATCGGGTATCGCGTAGACCCACAGTAGTCTATGAGCTGGCGCGTCTGATCCGCAGTACCGTGCCGGCTGCTTTTTTTACGAGTTGTTCCATTGTGAGTGTGTTATGCAAGCAACCATTCGAGAGATTCTGATCCGCCCGGTAGTGGTGCCTATGTCGGTGCCGCTGCATACGGCTACAGGGGCTGTTGAACAGGCCGCACTGGTACTTATAGATATTACCACCAGTGAAGGTGTTGTTGGCCGTAGCTATCTATTTGCGTTTAACGATTACATTCAGCGGTCGGTGGTTTCTCTGCTTGAGGGCATGGCGGGGATGATTCTCGGTGACAGCGTGGCACCTTTCGAGATAGAACAAAAGCTGCGATCAAAGCATGTATTGCTGGGTCTTCACAATGTGGTGTTGTTTGCGCAGTCGGGCATTGATATGGCGCTCTGGGATGCTTGTGCGCTTTCACAGCAACAGCCATTGGTGCAGTTGCTGGGGGGCGAGGTAAAACCGCTACGGGCCTATAATTCAAAGGGTCTTGGCATCATGTCACCGGATAAAGCGGCAAGCGAGGCGTCGCAATTACTCGAAGAGGGTTTTAATGCGGTAAAAATGCGACTTGGCCGGGACAGTGCGCAACAGGATCTGGCAGCTGTGCAGGCCGTAAAAAGGGCAATAGGCTCCGATGCCACGCTGATGTGTGACTTCAACCAGGCACTTAGTGTCAACGAGGCAATTCTCCGTGGCCGTATGCTTGATGAAGAGGGCGGGCTGTACTGGATAGAAGAGCCCACCCGTGCCGAAGACTATAGTGGCATTGCTAAAATTACCGCTGCAGTCGATACACCGATCTCTATCGGAGAGAACTTTATGGGATCGGAGCAGATGGCAGAAGCACTGCGTCTACACTGTTGCGACTACGTGATGCCTGACGTTCAGCGCATTGGCGGGGTTAGCGGCTGGATGCGGGCAGCGGCCATGGCGCAGATGGCGGGAATCGAAATGTCCTCCCATTTGTTTCCTGAGTTCAGCTGCCATTTACTAGGGGTAACGCCGACGGCTCACTGGCTGGAGTATGTCGATTGGGCAGCGCCTGTTCTGCAACAGCCGTTAGGGGTTGAGGACGGGATGCTCTCTATACCGGACCGGTCTGGTGTCGGCATGGTCTGGGATGAAGCGGCAGTAAAGTGCTATCGGGTCTAGCCCACGTTATTCATAAGGTGACTAGATGAATTGACTCTATGGCTCCACCTGCCGGGTTTGCCGCTCAATTAGGGTGACGTACAACTAAACACACTGCCTATTTGACCTCAGAGGTTAATATCGCGTCACATCTTGCCCGATCCCTCCCGGCATGTGGCGGGCCTCGCTTCTCAAGCGATAGAGCGACCTGTTTAGCGCTATTGACCCTGAATGCCGAATTCGCATGAATACTACAGGCTAGGTCGCGTCGAGAGACAGTTGTCTGCTGTTGCAACGGCGCACGGAAGAAGCGGGTGCACCACAACCCCGGGCAGAGAGATGACTGTGGGTGGTAAGGCTTGCTAAGCAACACTGTCCTGAGACTGTCGACGCGCGGGCAACCAGTCTTTTTAAATCAATGCAGTGATGATTTCAAAAACCGAGTAAAGTGCAGTACTGGTGCACTCAAACCCCGGAGAAACTCATGGCAACCACAGTGGCCGCTTTGCAAACAAGCCCGCAGGCGACTATGTCAGCAGCGCTGGATGAAACTCTGACGCTGGCCGCTGAAGCAGTGGCTGCGGGGGCGGTGTTTCTGGGGACGCCCGAGTACTGTGGCGGACTTGTCTCTGATGGGCCAAAGTTGATCCCGCCTCATGCGCATGAGGATGAGCACGCCTACCTCAATGGACTGAAACGCTTTGCTGCGGATAACGGTGTCTGGTTTCTGGTCGGCTCTGTGGCGATAACCGCGTCGGAGGGCCGCATTTATAATCGTGGATTTCTGCTCGATAACACCGGCCGGGTGCGCTCTCGTTACAGCAAGATTCACATGTTTGACATACAACTCTCGCAGGCGGACGTCTATCGTGAAAGTGCGTCAGTCACAGCGGGTTCAGAAGCAGTATGGATGGACACACCGGTTGGCCGGATAGGGCATACCATCTGCTATGACCTGCGGTTCCCGCATCTGTACCGCGAGCTGGCGCAGGCAGGCGCACAGATCCTTGCGGTGCCGGCGGCGTTTACCCGGAAAACCGGTGCGGTTCACTGGCATGTATTAAACCGCGCCCGCGCAATAGAAAATGGTGCCTACGTTTTTGCGCCCTGTGCGGTGGGCGCGGTACCCGGTGGTGGTGAAGCCTATGGACATTCGTTGGTTGTTGATCCCTGGGGCGCCATTGTTGCCGAAGGTGGCGAGCAACCCGGTGTCGTGCTTGCACAGCTGGATCTTGCGCGGTCTGACGATGCCCGTAAAAATATACCCGCGCTTGCACATGATTGTGCGTTTTCTATAAGCGCGGGGGATGCAACTGCGGTTACCTGAAGCGGGCCGGCAGTGTACCAGTGGGCTGCAATGGCATAGCGGAATTTGTAACACCACAGCCGAACCCGGCTGCCGGCGTTGTCTGATTATAGAATCGGGTAGGATCCGTCTTCATCATGGGTCTCAGCACCCGTCAGTGCCGGAGTAAAAACGCACACCAGGCGCAAATCGGTTCTGGCGTGAAGTCGGTGTTTGTCGTGTTTGTCGAGGGTGTACATATCACCGGGCGCCAGTTGATAGACAACGCCTGATTGGTGATCTGTCAGTTCGGCCTCTCCGCTGATCAGCAGGTTGGCTTCGACATGATTTTTATAGTGCATCTCGATAGTTTGGCCGGCAGACACGGTGGTTTGCGTCATTGTGAATCCAACGTTGTCGTCGCGCAGTAAGTATCGCGCGCTGCTCCAGTGGCCGGCTTTTTCGGCATAGCCACCGGTGGATTTCAGTTCGTCCAGGGTGCGTACAATCATAGTGTGTGCCTTGCGGGTTTGGTGACGGGTTTGGTGACGGGGTTGTCTGGCAACCGGATTGCAGTAACCCGGTGCCAGAGTGGTGCTGTCGATCAGGCTGCGCTGTCACGCTGTGACACGCGCGCAAACCAGGCGACTATCTGGGTATGTTCGGGGTTCATCGGCTGGCCGACTTTCGCCGCAAAGCCCACAAAGCAATACAACAGGATATCGGCCAGAGTAAACCGATCGCCACAGATGAATTGTCGCGATCCCAGATCATTGTTTAACCAGGCCAGATTATCTTGCGCTATCGCTTTTAATCCGTCGGCGGCTTCGGGCAGTACACGAAAGCGATCTTTAAACATTTCATAGCCCTCGCTGGCGCGGAATCCATTGGCCATCGGTTCGCAAATACCCAGGTCCAGCCGACGCACCCACATGCGGGTTTCAGCGCGCTGCTCCGGGTTGCTGCCAATCAATGCAGGGGACGGGTGTTTTTCCTCGAGGTATTCGCAAATGGCGGTAATCTCGCAGATGTGGCTGCCGTCGTCTATTTCCAGTGCCGGTGATTGGCCGCGACTGTTTACGTCAGTCAGATACGGAGGCTTGCGATTGTCACCGGCCCGGATGTCGATTTTTTCAATGGGTAACTCGATGTTTTTTTCGGCAAGGAACATTCGCACGACATGCGGGTTTGGTCCGACAGAGGTATACAGTTTCACGGCTTTTTCCCATAGTGGTTGTGGTGTGGATGGTGTGGCGTTGTTTTTTTTTTGTGTCCCGCTCAGGTGCCATCGGTGGTGATGCGGATCTGTTGCTCGCGGTAGAATATATACAGACCGCTGGTGACGATCAATGTGGCACCGATAAGCGTCCACCGGTCGGGCAGGTCGTTAAAAATTATATAACCAAACAGCGTGGCCCACAGTAGCGCAGAGTAAGTATAGGGTGCGACGGTTGAGGCGGGCGCAAGCGAAAATGCACGTATCAGGCAAAAGTGACTGGCGGCGCCGAGGAAACCCATCGTCAGAAATAAAAGCCAGGCCAGTGCATCGGGTGTCTGCCATTGGCTGGATACAGTGGCAGAGGTAAACAAAGCGCCCACCAGTGCCGAATAAAGCAGTGAAGTCATGGCGTGATCGCGTGCCCGCACTTTGCGGGTAATAATCTGATACATGGCGTTGCTGATGGCGGCACCAATGACAAGCAGGTGCCCGGTGGCAATGGACCCTGTATCGGGACGCACAACGATCAACGCACCAGTGAACCCGATCAGTATACCCATCCAGCGTCTTATCCCGACTTGCTCTCCCAGCAACGGGATAGCCAGCATGGTGACTACAATCGGTGACAGAAACATAATCGTGGCTGCGGTGGCAAGCGGAGTGACGCGCAAGCCGGTGAAGAACATAGTGGTGGCGAGCAATAAAAAGGTTGAACGCAAAAGCTGCAACTTTAAGTTTTCGGTGCGGATAAGCGTAAAAAGAGAACCCCGCAGTAGAATGAGCATACAGAGAATATGAAAGTTAAACCGCGCCCAGACCACCTGCGGGGCGGGTATTGTCTGAGTAAGAAACTTGGCGATAGTATCCATGCTGATAAACAGGCACATGGTACCCAGCATCCACATTATGCCGAGCGCTATATTTTCCTTGCTTTCAGTCATTGGTGCGCCACGTGTGCGGCGCGCAAGCGTTCTGCTTGAGAAAAACGTACATGGCAAGCCTGAAGTATTATCGACGTATTAGGGTGCATCGAAGAATACGCTGCAACGGGTATTTTCGATAGCTGTTTAATACGCTGATGAAAGCCTCGGTAACGGGCCGACCGGGGCCGGTGGTATCAGTGATTAAATTGCATTGATGCCAGCCGCGAATATACACCGTTGTTGCGACTGAGCTGGTCGTGGGTGCCGGTTTCGGCCAGCCGGCCTTGATCCAGCACAATTATCCTGTCGGCGTTTACGATAGTGGCGAGTCGGTGTGCGATCACCAGCGTGGTGCGTCCGCTCATGGCGCGCTCCAGTGCATCCTGCACTTTGTGCTCGCTTTCGGCGTCGAGTGCGCTGGTGGCTTCATCAAGCAGTAATAGCGGCGGGTTTTTAAGCAGTGCGCGGGCAATGGACAGGCGCTGACGCTGGCCTCCGGATAGCCGTGTGCCGCGCTCGCCGACGTAGGTGTGGTAGCCATCAGGCAACCGGCGGATAAACTCATCGGCCTGCGCATCAATTGCAGCAAGGCGCACTTGCTCTTCAGTGGCGCTAAGATTGCCATAGCGAATATTGTCGAGTGCACTGGCCGAGAACACCACGCTCTGCTGTGACACCAGGCCGATTGCATTGCGCAGTGAGTCGAGACTGAGCGCCGGCAGCTCAGTGCCATTGATGCGAATCACACCACTGACGGGATCATAAAAGCGCAGCAGCAGTTGTAGCACGGTGGTTTTACCGGCACCGGACGGGCCCACCAGGGCAATGGTTTCACCGGGATTGGCGGTGAAGCTGATCCCTTGCAGTGATTTTTCCTGTGGTCGGCTGGGGTAGCTGAAGCACACGTTATCGAAGTGGACGTGCGCGCCGGTGAAGTCGGCTATTGATTGTGTGCTGTCAGCGGTGGTGATGGCTGCCTTGCCAGAGGTAATCGAGGGTGTTGCATGCAGTAGTTCGAGTAGACGGGTGGTGGCACCGGCGGCGCGCTGTATATCGCTGTACACTTCTGCAGTGGCAGCACCGGAGGTACCGACAATTGCGGCATAAAGCATAAACTGGGTAAGCAGACCTGCCGACAAGCTGCCGCTGACGACGGCGTTGGCACCAAGCCACAGCACAAACACAATCGCGCCGAAGATCAGTACAATGGCCATCGCAGTCAGGATCGAGCGGGATTTATTGCGTTGAATGGCGGAGTGGAAGGCCTGGTTAGTCGCCTCCGTGTAGCGATTTGTTTCAAATCGCTCGCGCACAAACGCCTGCACGATATCCATCGCGTTGAGTATTTCACCGGCCATTGCACTGCTGTCGGCAAGTTTGTCCTGACTGTCGCGCGACAAGCGTCGCACGCGTCGTCCAAAGAGCATGATCGGGATAATCACCAGCAACAACAAGCCGACGATTATGCCGGCCAGTTGCAGATTGGTGATCAGCATCATGATCAGCGAGCCGACGAAAAGTATCGCGTTGCGCAAGCCGAATGAAATGCTCGACCCGACCAGTGATTGTATCAGGGTGGTGTCGGCTGACAGGCGTGACAGTACCTCGCCGGTTTTCAGGTCTTCAAAAAACTGCGGGTCCTGGGTCAGCACCTGCGAAAAAACGTCGTTGCGCAGATCAGCGGTAATGCGATCGCCAAGCCACGAGACACAATAGAAGCGCAGCGCTGTACTGAGCGCCAACAGAGTCGCGAGTGCGAAAAGTGCGAGAAAGACCGTGTCAACATAGCCCGGGCTTGACCCGGTGATACCACCGGAGGTGAAGCCCAGATCAATCAGATAGCGAAAAGCGACCGGCATCGCTAAGGTGGCCGCTGCTGCCACCAGCAGAGCGGCCAGACTCACCAGTACTCTGGCCCGGTACTTTTGCAGATAGGGGGCAAGCTGGCGCAGAATAGCCCAGTTGCCGGTTTTGTCTGCTGTGGTGCGCTCGGTATTGATCAGCTTGCCATTGGGTTGCGAGGTTTTCTGCCTGAAGGCAGGCCCGCTGCTCTGCGGCAGCGTGATCGAACAGTTACTTCTGCCGGGTGCGTGCGGCGAGGATATCAAGAGCCCCCATTGCGAACGCCGAAACCACAAAGGTAATATGCAGAACGACGTACCAGAGAATTTTGTCATTCTCGGTATTGGTGGCATTCATAAAAACTTTCAGCAGATGTATTGACGATATCGCAACGATGCTCGCGGCTATTTTTGCTTTCAGAGATGACGAGTCCATTTTGCCGAGCCAGCTGAGTTTTTCTTCTCCCTCTTTGACATCAAGGGTGGAGACAAAGTTTTCGTAACCGGACATCATCACCATGACGATCAGTCCGCCGACCATCGCCATGTCAATCAGTGACAATACCACCAGCACCATGTCGGCTTCTTTCATGGCAAAGATGTGCAGCATCAGGTGCGCGACTTCCTGAAAGAATTTTGCGCCGAGCGCCAGTAGCGCAAGACTCAGTCCGAGATAAATCGGTGCGAGTATCCAGCGTGCTCGATAGAGCAAACGCTCCAGAATTTGTTCCATACAGGGGTCCTGACCGGGGGATTGCTGTGGCACTGCGATGGGTGCCGGGAAGGGTGACATGCAAAAACATGATTGTAGGGTTTTTTGCAAGGTTTCCAATAGCCGGAGGCGTTCTTCTGTGCCTGTCTGCCTGCCTGCCTGTCTGGCATGCGGCAGCGCTTGTGCTTGTGGTGTTGATCGGCGTGTTGTGGCTGTCCTGCCGACGGGGCGTGGTCGTGGCCGCGATGAAAAGTTCGGCGTAGACCCGCCCCTGGACGCTGGCTTCAGCAGACGCACTGGCTGGCAGGGATACATATTGATACACAGTGGAAGTGACGGCTGGCCTATAACGTCTCTGTTGCTGCAGTCATCGATGTGGCGCCTATCAGGGATACTCTAAAAAATGATCAGGAAAATACCTTCGGTGTGTGTCTATGCGCTGCCGACCCTGTTGCTTGGCACTGTAGCGGGGAGCGTTGTTGCCGTTGAAGATCCAACGCAACTGGACCCGATTAATGTCGAGCACGCAGAAGCGCCCACGGCCAGGCATCCGCTGGGTATTGGTATTCGTGGTGAAACCTTGTCTAGTGCGCCGGGTTCCGGTGGTGATCCGTTGCGTGGTTTGCAGAGTGTTCCGGGTATGGTGTTCAATGAAGACGAGTCGGCGGAGCCTGCGGTGCGTGGATCACGACCGGGAGATAACTATTTCCAGACTGACTTCGCACCGACCAGTTACCTTTTCCATATGGGCGGAGCAATCAGTGTTTACAACGCCGATCTTGTGAAGTCGTTTGACATCTATCCCTCGGCATACGGACCGGAGTTTTCAGGGGTTACCGGTGGTGTGTTTGATGTTGAGTTGCGAGACCCACGCACGGATCACTTTCAAACAACACTCGATGTCAGCTTTCTGCAGGCTGGCTTTCTGGTTGAGGGGCCGCTGAATGACCGTCAGTCGTTTTATCTGGCCGGACGCCGCAGTTATCTGGATCTGTTTGTGAAAGATTTAATCGATGAGCCAGATATAAAGTTCACGGATTTCCCCAACTACACCGACTATCAGGGTAAATATGTCTGGCAAGTTTCTGAGGGGTCAACGCTTCGGTTTAGTGCCAATGGAGCGACTGATGATTCTGACCTGATATTGTCGGAGGATTCTGAAGACATCGCGACGGATCCGGTGTTCGCCGGGCGCATCTATGAAGCGCTCTCGTTTAACGAGCAGTCGCTGGTCTGGGATAAAAATCTTGCCCCGACTAGCAGTATTCGGTCGATCGTTACGCACAATACACTGGCTGCCACAGAGCTGGCGGGCGGGGCGGGATCGATTGACGTGGATGAAGAAAGCTGGCTGCTGAAAAGCCACCTGACTCATAGCTTGAATGATCAGCATGAGGTTACCGTAGGCGCTGAGTTGTCGCAGACGGATATCTCGTTTGATATCGCTTTGAACGCCCCCGCCTGCACAGAGTTTGAACCTGACTGCCTGTTTACTGGCGCTGAGAGGCTGGAGGTCACTGAGACTGCGAAGATCACAGCTTTAAAAGCTTTTGCTAAAGATACCTGGTTTGTGAATGACCGGCTCACACTGTTTTCCGGTCTGGCGCTGCAGCGTGAAAACTATCTGGATAAGCAATTTGTCGAGCCGCGACTGGCGTTGGAGTATGCCCTGCGCGACGATCTGCTGCTGACCGCCGGTATGGGTGTGTACCATCAGATGCCGGATATTGATCAGGTTAACCGGGTATTTGGCAATCCCGAGCTCGATTACATTCGTGCCAGGCACGCCAGTGTCGGTTTGCAGAAATCGCTGGGCGACGGTTGGAGTGTGTCGTCAGAGTTGTATTATAAAAAGCTGGATCAACTGGTCACCAGCGATGAGGAGACCCGCTATCAAAATAATGGTGTGGGGGAGGCCATTGGTCTGGATACACTGGTGCGCAAGCAGTTGACGGATAAATTATCCGGTTGGTTGTCGGTGTCACTGTCCGAGGCGACACGGCGCGATCTGCGCACCGGCCGGCAGTTTGACTTTGAGTACAACCAGCCGGTCAATGCCACTTTGGTAGCCAGGTATCAGTTCTCGCCGAAATGGTCGGTGGGCGCGAAACTATGGGCGCACAGTGGTGCACCCTATACACCGATCACCGGGGCCACGCCCGACCCTGTGGTTGACGGTCTCTATCAACCGCAATACGGCGATCTCAACAGCAAGCGTCTGCCGGTCTATAAGCGACTTGACCTGCGAGTCGATCGTGCGTTCAAGCGCAAGGGCAAGCGCCAGACAACGGCTTATTTCGAGGTGTTGAATATTACCGGAAGCCGCAATATCTCCGGGTATTCCTATAACGCTGACTACAGTGAGCGCACCGCCGAAGAGCAGCTGCCCGGCTTTTTCGGGTTTGGTATTAACACCACATTCTAGTTGCAATACTTCTTGCGGCTCTGCAGATCAATTCAGTCTATCAGCAGTGGGCGCCGGGAAGCATCGTATTTACTCATTATCTGGAGCACCGATGGAACTATTAGAGCGTTACCTGGATATTTCGATTTTTTCTGTGCTGGGGTTTATGAGCTTTCTGGCGCTGGCCCGATTTATCGAGAGGCAGGTTTTTTACAGTCGTGTGCAGGTACAGCGCTATCGCGAGTCCGGGAGCCTGAAAATTGACCTGCAGTATGGTCTGGTGACGCTTGCCACGGTCGCATCGAACGCACCTTACATCGGTTTGCTGGGGACAGTATTTGGCATCATGCTGACCTTTCACGACATCGGTACATCAGGGCAGATTGATACCGCTTCGGTGATGTCGGGACTGGCGTTGGCGCTAAAAGCGACAGCGCTCGGGCTTGTGGTGGCGATCCCTGCAATGATCGCTTACAACGGCCTGGCGGCAAGGGCAGAGCGCCTGATGCTGCAATGGGATATCGAAGATCAGCGCTTGCGGCGGCGTGCCGGGGTGAATCGCTATGACTAAATTTGACAGCATTAATGTTATCCCGTTTGTTGATATCATGCTGGTATTACTGGCGATTGTATTGACGACGGCCACTTTCGTCAGTAATAGCCAGCTTGACATTACCCTGCCGGTGGCTGATACCGAAGCCAGTGAGGCTCCTGTCGACTCTATAGAGATCGCCATTGATCGGGAAAATAACCGGTACGTTGACGGGCGTGCGACCGATGCACAGGCGTTAAAGGTTCAGTTGTCTATGCTCTCGGCTGACACGCGGGTAGTACTGCGTATAGATGAGTCAGTTGAATTTCTTCAATTTGTCTCTCTGATTGACGTGCTGAAAACGCATTCGCTGGATAACGTTTCTATAGAGACACGGATGACACCGTGAGGGGGACTGTCACGGGAGTGCTGGTTTCAGCGGTGCTGCATCTGGCGTTGGTAGCGGTTCTGCTCGGCGGCAATAGTCCTGAGTTAACGCAACTGCCGTCGGTTGAAGTCATTGAATTGAACCTGTCACTGTTCGACGTTGAGCAGGCTCCACCGGACCATGCGCAGAAAGATGCCGATGTCACCGTGGAACCACCGGATGCGGCGATAGAGCCCCTGTCGGAAATACCACTGGATAACCCACCGGAAACACCGGTAGCTCCCGCTGCAGTAATTGCGACAAACGATCTGACTGAACCCGAACCCGAACCCGAACCCGAACCCGAACCCGAACCCGAGCCTGAACCCGAGCCTGAGCCTGAACCTGAACCTGAACCTGAACCTGAACCTGAACCTGATCCTGAACCTGAACCTGAACCTGAACCGCTGGTATCGGCTGAGGGTGACCCGCGTGCAGTACCGGAGCTGCCCTCCATGCCTCTAGAACAGGAGGTACTGGAAGAAGTCGAAGGTGCCCATGTTGATGAGGTGACCTTTGTCGAGTCCGTAGTGGAGGCGCACATAGAGCCGGTTAAGCTGACTGAGCACGCGTCAGTGCCGGTTATAAAGCGCGATCAGGTCGCGCCGGCTGAGGTGTCGGCAGCGGCGTCAACCACCGCAGATTCAGTGGAAGAGCGCAATTATTCAGGTAAGGTGCGAGCGGCGGTAGTGGCTCAGCGTGTGTATCCGCGTCAGGCCCGTCGTCGTCAAATTACCGGAGAGGTCCGGGTCGGCTTTACCTTGCAGAACAATGGCCGGCTGATGACAGCAGACATTGTGCGGTCGTCAGGCGTGGCGGTATTGGATGATGCAGCGCTGGCTGCGGTAAGCCGGGTGCGGCAATTTGACGCTTTTCCGGCGACTGTCACCAGAACCGAATGGGACTTCGAGGTCGTGCTGGTGTTCCGGTGATAAATGGCTTCAGGCGCTGGAATTGAGAATTGACTCAAGCAGTCTCTGATAGCCATTGATAAACAGCTTGGTGGTGCGGAAATGTGCGGTGTCTTCGTAGTGGACCGGGTCAATACCCGACTCTGTTATCTGCAGTATCCGGGCATTGGGGTAGGCCATTATGATAGGCGAGTGGGTGGCAATGATAAATTGTGACTCGTCCCCTGCCAACTGATGCATTCTGGACAACATGGCGAGTTGTCGGTCTGGCGACAGCGCGGCTTCCGGCTCGTCGAGAATGTACAGTCCTTTGCCGCCGAATCGATGCAGCATCAGCGAAAAAAAAGACTCCCCGTGCGATTGATGGTGGAGCGACTGGCCACCGTAGGAGTTCTTAACCGGCGCACCGGGACCCGGTTCTTCATCCATCGCATCGATGTTGCTGGCAACATTGTAAAAACTCTCGGCTCTCAGGAAAAATCCGTCCTTTGGCCGCTTGAAACCTTTTGATAGTCGAACTTTCTGCCAGAGATCAGAATGTGATGAACGCGTTGTAAAGTTAAAGTTCTGTGTCCCGCCTTCAGGGTTAAATCCCCAGGCGGTGGCAATTGCCTCCAGCAACGTCGATTTTCCAGAGCCGTTCTCGCCGACAATAAATGTCACCTGAGGATGGAATTCGAGGGTGTCAATGTTCTGGATAACCGGCAGTGAATACGGGTAATCGTCAAACGATTCCACTCTGTCTCGCAGTAACTGCATTTTGACTAAATAGTGCGTGTTTAACACCTGCGCCCCTTTTTCGAGAGTCCGCGGTGGAGCATAACCGGATGTGCCGCCTGATCCAAAGTTTGCGGTGGTTCCCGGAGCCGGGTGGCGATCGGCTGGATCAAGATGTCCCCGGAGGTGCTGAGGCGCTTGTCCCGAATCGGAGAATCACCACTGTCAGCCGCCCGTTTGATCGGTCAAATTGCTGGACATCGGCGAATTCGCCAATGTTCCGGTGAGCCGCGGCGTGTCCCTTCCCAGCGTTATCTTTTCGTTCGAGAGTTGTTAGAAAATCGGGATAAGTTGGATAAAACGATCCGAAAAACCGCCGGTCTATTTATGCAACACCGACGACGGTGGTGATGTTTCAGCTTTTCACAAATAGATCACTCAAATAGACCACTTAGGGGACAACCATGTTTAAAAAATTACTACTCGCATCAGCGTTGACAATGGCCAGCAGCTTATTATACGCCGGCGATCAATATGTTGATGAATCCGGCTATGCCGTCAGTGGCTACGATGTCGTGGCTTTTTTCAACCTTGCGCAATCTGCAGTCGGCCAGAAGCAACCGGAAGCGGTACCTGGTAAAAAGGCGATAACGGCGGAATACAACGGTGCCAAGTGGGCATTTTCTACAGCGGAAAATCGCGATGCCTTTCTGGCAAGCCCGGCTAAATTCGCGCCCCAGTTTGATGGCCATTGTGCCTATGGCGTTTCTCAAGGTGGCAAGGTGCCGGCCAACCCGAACTTGTGGCGCATCACCGACAACAAGCTCTACCTCAATATTAATCCACCGGTCGTCGGCTTTTTTGAAGAAGACATCCCCGGCCATCTGTCTGCCGCAGCAGGTAACTGGACCAAGCTCGAAGGTGAGGCGGCTTCATCCAAAAGCTGGAAGGCACTGAAAGCCAACAACGGCACCTACACCATGGAAAGCCCGCAGTAACCCGTTTTTATCTGATGGCGGCCTTTTCGGGTGCCGGAGCATTTTCGCTGAAACCCGATTCCACTACCAACGACACAAAGGAAATTAATCATGACTGAAAAAACATTGGACACACGCACTCTGTTACTGGCTGGCTCGATCGCGCTGGCGGTGTCGCAGACAGCAATGTTGCCGAACGCGCAAGCGGGTGCTAAAGAGAAGTGCTACGGCGTTTCACTGGCCGGTCAGAATGACTGTGCCGCCGGACCGGGAACCACATGTGCAGGGACCTCGGAAGTTGACTACCAGGGCAATGCCTGGACACTGGTACCGAAAGGTGATTGTGCAAAGTTCGGTGTCGAAGAGACAATGGCTGAGTATGAACTGCCGGGAGATCGCGTCGGATCACTGGAGAAGCTGGATCGGGATCTTCCGGTAAGCTCGTGAATAATCAGCGCTCTATAAATGCGGCACTCGTCAGTCCTGTGACTGACGAGCGTTGTGGTCGGCGGACGATCTCTGGTGGTTCGTCCTGCTTACCCCGACGTGGTGGTGTCTGCCTGAAACCACAACACTACGATGAGATCCTGAAGCAGTCGCCGGATGTCGGGTGGTTTGAGGTACATGCCGAGAATTACCTGGGGGCCGGCGGTCCGCCGCTTCGCTACCTGGAGTTGATCCGCCGTGACTACCCGCTATCCGTTCACGGGGTCGGGATGTCGATCGGCTCAGCCGACGGACTGGATGCCCGGCATCTTCAACGGGTCGCGGCACTGGTTGATCGGTTCGAGCCCGAATCGTTCAGCGAACATCTGGCCTGGTCTACCCATGACAGTGAATTTTTCAGTGATCTGCTGCCGGTGCCCTACAACAAGGCGGTCGAAGATCTGGTATGTGAGCATATAGATCTGGTGCAAACCACGCTGAAGCGGCAGATGCTGCTGGAAAATCCATCAAACTATCTGTCACTTGAAAACAGCACGATGTCTGAGACGGCGTTTTTAAACAACATAGTACGGCGCACTGGCTGTGGTCTTTTACTCGATGTGAATAACGTCTACGTCTCTGCGATCAATTGCGACTATTCGGCAGAGGAGTACATCAATGAGCTGCCTTTGGATTGTGTGGGCGAGATTCATCTTGCGGGTCATGCCACAGACAATAGTGACCCGGACGAGTTGCTGCTTATCGATGCCCATGATCGGGAAGTGGCTGATCAGGTATGGTCGTTATTTGAATACACTCTTAGCCACAGTGGGCCGCGTCCTTCACTGATTGAATGGGATGCATCAATTCCGTCCCTGACCACATTGCTGGCCGAAATGCACAAGGCCGATAGCGCGGCAAACATAGTGGCGGGGGATGCCAATGTCATCGCTCGGTGACTTTCAATCTGCAATGCGTGCGTCATTGCACGACAGCGCTGCGGCTTGCCCCGGGCAGGTGGTCGAGCAGGGAACGGACCGTCAATCGCGGCGCTTTAATATCTACCGTAATAACCGCATGGTCAGTCTTATAGATAACCTGACGGCGGCGTATCCGACAGTGCATCAGCTGGTGGGTGATGATTTTTTTCGGGCAGTGGCCAGGCTCTATATTCAGAAGACTCCGCCGCGCAGCCCGGTGATGGCCGAGTATGGTGGCGACTTTGATCGATTTCTGGATGCGTTCCCTAATACGCAGGGCGTCCCCTACCTTGCCGACATAGCCACACTGGAGTGGTGCCGGTTGTGCTCGTATCACGCACAGGATGCAGCGGCGGTCAGGGCTGAGGTGTTGTCTGAAATCTCTCCTGAATCGCTGGAATCAACCTGCTTTTCGATGCACCCGTCGTTGTTTTTAGTTTCGTCGCAATGGCCTGTTGGCAGTATCTGGTCGGCGATTGCCAACAATGCTGATCAGCCCGTGGTTGATATGAATCGTGCCGAAGAGGTGATGGTGGTGCGGGCGGAGCATACCGTATCGGTGCAGATTCTGCCGGCGGATGGTGCTGAGCTGTTAAAACAATTAAGGGATGGCAAACCGCTGCTCGCTGCTGTGGAAATTGTCACCCGACGTTTTCCGGATTTTGATCCGGGAACACATCTGCAGGGACTGTTTGGTCTCGGTATATTTAATGCAATTTACCAACGAGGAGTAAGCCGGTGATTACCGCTATACGAAATTTACACGACTCAACTTTTGATTTTATACAGCGGCTGCTGCAGGACTGGTTTCCCGGGTTGCTGGCCCGGTTTGTTTTTGCCGCTGTATTATTTATGTATTACTTTAATTCGGCTAAAACCAAAGTGGGTGATGGTCTGGCGGGGTTTCTGACTATAGATGATGGTGCCTATATTCAGATACTGCCTACGGTGATGGAGCAGTACGGCTATGATGCATCTCAGATTCCGGCGTTTCCGTATCAGCTGATTGTTTATGCGGGTACTTACAGTGAATTTATACTACCAGTGCTGATTGTAGCCGGGTTGTTTACGCGACTGGCGGCAGCGGGTATGGTGGGGTTTGTGGTTGTTCAGAGCTATGTTGATATCACCGCTCACGGTGCCGATGAAAAAACTATTGGCGCATGGTTTGACCGTGTACCCGATGCCGCTATCCTCGATCAGCGTGCTCTGTGGGTGTTTTTATTAACCTACCTGGCAATCTATGGTGCGGGTAAGGTGTCTCTGGATCATGTACTTGGCGGCAACCGCAACAACCATTACCGCTAGTACCCGTTACCGTTAGATAGCTGCGGCAGGCTTGGAGGCACTTTGCGCGAACTCCAGGCAGGCTTCTACGGTGTCTACTGATCCGACGGTGGTTGACGAGCGCAGACTGGCTGCCGCCGCTGCGTGTGCAAGCTGAAGTGAATCGTCGAGTGACCACGACTGATGAATGCCGTACAACATGCCGGCGGCAAAGGCATCGCCGGCTCCCACAGCGCCTTTTATCCATGAGGGATCAACGCGAAAGCTGTTGGTGAATTTTGTTTCGCCGTCGGCAGTTACTGCGATCGCGCCACCCGGGTAGTGCACTACCACCAGGGACATGGTACCCATTGATAAAACAGCCTTTGCCGCTTTTTGACACAGGTCGGGCTGGACGGTGCCGTTGGCATCACATACCGATGTTGCAGCCAGAGCGCTGAGCTCGTACTCGTTGATGATCAGCGTATCCAGGTAGGCCAGGCATGGCGTGGCGATTAATTGTATTTTCTCCTCGGCAATAGAAACCAGTTCCAGGTTGGTGGCGATACCTTCTGCCTTTGCAGCGGCGAGCACGGCCACCCAGCCGTTGGCGTACTCTTTCCATGGTGAGTCCATGGTTTTGTGTAACCCCAGTAAACCGAGGTGCAGTAGTTTTCCGTTGCAGCGTTTGAAGTCGAAATGATCCGGGCACAGCAGGTCGCTGGTGCCGGGGTGGTGAAAAAATGTACGCTTGCCTGTGGCGGTATCGGTCATCACATCAGTGAACGAAGTGCCTGCGCAGTCAGTGCGGTGCAGTTGTGTGGTATCTATACCTGTGGCAACCGCCTGCTGAAAGAGGAAATCCCCCGCGGCATCGTTGGAGGTTAATCCTATGGCCTCGACGGGAACTGTCGGGTCGAGTTTTCGGATATCGATGGCCACATTGTGACCACTGCCGCCGCCCTGACTGTCTGTTGCGCTAATGATGGCGAGGTGTTCCTCCTGCGGCCACCCATCGATCAGTTTTATCCGATCATGGGTCCAGGTGCCGGCGCTGATCACACCGTGCCGTTGTGTGTCCGTGATAGATGTCATTAGCCTTTCAGACTGTCATCGGTAATTTGGTTGTCAGTAGACAGCGGTCGTTGTGGCTCGATGTGGTGTTCCGATAAGTGCTCATGGTAGGACTGCACCGCCTGTTCGCAGGTTAACTGTTTTTCGATCACCGCTCTCATCAGGCGTACCAGCTCCAGAGGTGCTTCGGCCAGATTGATTTTACGGCCAAACAGCGCAACGCGCGCACCGGCTTGTTCGGCCTGGCTGGCGAGTTCAAAGGTGTCCCGGGTGGTGCCGGCCGCGCCACCTAGAATGCCCACGACCAGGCGTTCGGGGTCATAACTGCATAGATCAGCCATCGCTCTGTGGCCATTAAACTGCATCTTTAAAAACAGCGGCGCGTCGGCGGAAGATACCCCGGCCAGTGTTTTTAAAATCATGTCATTGATGTAGTCTCCGAGTGACGCGTTGTCGAGATTGATGTCAAACGCCGGATTAAATACTTCGAGGAAGTGCTGCATACCGGTGTCACGGGACGCCAGTCGAAAGCGACGGTATTGCTCCAGTGATTTTAAATCGGCATCACGCTGATTACTGAATGTGACTGAGTACAGGCCCAGGCTGCATTCCTTTGAAGCCGCTTCCAGGTCGGCGGTGTAGAAGGGTTCGGACGGGCTGAGTCTATACGTTGAACCACGAGCCGACCAGATATCGGTGGTGTCGTTCAGTCGCACGGCTGGAGTCACGCGGGTTTCGCTCCAGAGCTCTGTTTTACGTAATACCTCGGCTGATGAGAGTGACATCAGTAGTATGTCGATCAAGCCGCTCCTGGCCATTGCTGTCATGGCGTTGAGGTAGTCCGCGCGGGTTTTGTAGTGTCCGTCGCCACTGCCGTCGGGGCCGGGGGCAGGGATACCGAATGCCATATCGCCGTCTTTGGCATCGGCAATAATAAAATCAGTGGGCTGGTAGGTGCCAGCGGTTATTTTGTCGAGTTTATCCTTCAGGCGCTGATTGATCATGGGTTCCTCCAACCGCAGTCGATGAGCTGATAATGACAGGCGCGGCCACATCTGAAAAGGTGGCTGTGCGAATCAATTGAGTGACAAGTGTTTACCTGAAAACATACGGCACTATTGTCTTATCCGTGGTGGTTATTTGCAGCCGGGCACAAGTGCGGCAGCGTGCTATGACGCTGCCGGTAGTATTCAATGCCGGATACGGTTGACGCAAAGAGTGCTGTGTCTAGACAAGTAGTTGATGCATATCGTTGAGTGCGGCTTCCAGCCGGTCAAAGACCAGAGCGAGTTCTTTATCGTCAATGATCAGTGGCGGACACAGTGCCACACTGTCGCCCGGAGTAGGGCGCAGGATCAGGTTGTGGTTACGGGCAAAATTGGCAATCTGCGCGGCGACTTTATCACCAGCCGGGTATTGTTCTTTAGTTTCCTTGTTGCGGACGATCTCCAGTGCGCCGATAAGTCCGGCGCCGCGTCCCTGACCGACCAGCGGGTGCTCTGCCAGGCGCTCAAGTCCGGCCTGGAACTGACCAGATAAACCCTTGACGTGATTGACGATGTCGCGCTCCTGGTAGATGTTTAGTGTCTCAACAGCCACTGCCGCGGCCACCGGATGTCCGCCGTAGGTATTGCCGGTACCAAACATACCGTATTGATCACTGCCTTTCTGCATCGCCTCGTAGACTGCTTCGGTCAGCAGCACACCGCCGATGGGCAGGTACGCCGAGGACAGTTGCTTGGCGACGGTCATTAGGTCGGGCTGCGCATTGAAGGTGGTACTACCGAACATCTCACCGGTGCGGGCAAAGCCACAGATGACTTCATCGCAGATAAGGAGAATATCGTGCTTCTTCAGCACCGCCTGAATCTTCTCGAAATAGCCAGCGGGTGGGACGATTACGCCACCGGCGCCCATGATCGGCTCGGCAATAAACGCGGCGATGGTATCTGGATCTTCAGCTTGAATTTCGGTTTCCAGAATGGTCGCCAGACGGGTGGAGTAATCGTCCTCGGACTCGCCCGGTAGTCCTTCGCGGTAATAATGGGGTGTGGCTGTGTGCATCACCGGGATGGCCGGCAGATCAAAGCCGTCCTGAACGTAGGGCAAACCGGTCAGGCTTCCTGCCGCTACGGTGATACCGTGATAGGCTCGCTTGCGGGCGATGATTTTTTTCTTTTTTGGGCGTCCTAGTGCGTTGTTGTAATACCAGACCATCTTGATTGCCATATCGACGGCTTCAGAGCCTGAATTAACCAGGAACGCACGAGCCATATTATCCGGTGCAATGCTGACGAGTTTTTCAGACAGTTCGATGGCCGGCTCGGTGGATCGATGACTGAACAGATGCGAGTAGGGTAGCTTCTGCATCTGCCGGGTGGCGGCCTCGGTCAGTCGCTGTTCACTGAAACCCAGTGAGGCGCACCACAGACCGGACATACCCTCAATCAGTTTGTTGCCTTTGTCGTCCCAGACGTAGATGCCCTCGCCATGTGTAATAATAAAAGGGTCAAGCGTCTGGTGAGCACTCAGGTTGGTGTAAGGGTGAAGCACGTATTGCTTATCACTTTCTACGTAGGAATTTCGCATTTGATTTTGGCCTGGTTGATCCCATTCGGTAATTACGGGCGCGAGGTTGGCGCCATGGATACGAGCACTATATATGTCAAATGATTCCAATCACAGTCAACTAGTGGACGAGATCCATCAGCTTGTAGCGGGGTTCCGTACTGTTCTGATGGCAACTGCAGCGGCAGATGGCGAGCCGGAGATCAGTTATTCACCCTATGTTATTGATGACGGGAGCCTGTACGTTTTTGTCAGTGACCTGGCGCTGCATACAGGAAACCTGAAAGAAAATCCCAGAGCCAGTGTGCTGTTTGTCGAAAACGAGGAGGGTTGCGAAAATCTGCACGCCCGACGTCGGGCGACGTTTCGCTGCCGCGCTGGCCTGATAGCGCGTGAAGATCCGCGTTGTGATGTGGTGCTGGATAAAATGACAGAGCAATTTGGTGACATCATTCCGGTGATCAGGTCGTTGTCCGATTTTCATCTGTTTGCCTTGCGCCCGCTGACGGTTGTATTTGTGAAGGGCTTTGCCAATGCGCATACGCTTGATTTCAGTTCTTTTTGAGACAATATGTCTCGTTGACACAAGTCTCTTCTGGTGCAAACCCTGAGTTTCACTTAGTATGCGTTGGTGGCACGCGTGACTTTGTGTCGCGTAACGAGCGCATCTCGGTTGACAATAACTTGGGCGCTGAGCATAGTGGGACGTTGCCTTTACGAAGCACTGGCAAACTATTCACCTGCTAATTATTTAAAAATATCTCTGTGGAGGGTTCATGAAATTATCTCAATTATTCAGCACAACCGTGCTGGGTGTGGCGATGTTGGTGGGGTCGGCAAACGCTGAAACCACAATTCGTGTGCAATCGGTGCTGTCAGATACAGCAGACGAAGTATTCATGCTGAAAGAATTTGCCAAAGACGTCGATGCGCTTACCGGCGGCTCGCTGAAGATTGAAGTACTGCCAGCTGGCGCTGTTGTTGGCCCACGCGACATTATGGACGCGGTTGACGCCGGCCTTGTTGAAGCGGGTTTTGCATGGACACACTACTGGGGTGGCAAGCACGTTGCGGCAAACCTGTTTGGTGCTCCCGTTGCCGGTGCTGGTGTTGGCATGGACAATATCGCGTTCCTGAGCTGGTTTCAGTACGGCGGTGGTAAAGAGTTATATGATCGCCTGTGGGGCGAAATGGGTGTGAACGTCAAAGGTTTCATGCTGCAGCCTGTCGGTCCGGAAGCACTGGGTTGGTTCCCGAAGCCCATCGAATCCATGGATGACTTCCGCAAGATGCGCTTTCGTGCACCTCCGGGTATGGTTGGTGCTGCCTACGCTGACATCGGTGTTCCAGCCGTTGCCATGGGGGGTGGAGACATTCTGCCAGCCCTGGAAAAAGGCACAATCGATGCTGCAGAATGGTGCTGCCCGAAGCCTGACTCGGTATTCGGCTTCCAGAAAGTTCTGAAGCATTACTATCTTCAAGGCCTGCACCAGGTGGTCGTGAACGCTGACATGTATCTGAACCTCGACGTCTACAACGATCTGACCGATGTTGAAAAGAAGGCTCTGGAAGTTGCTGCCAATGCCTCACTGTCCAAGTCTATGTCCTACCGCATCTATGAAAACGGTAAGGCACTGAAAGACCTGACAGACAACCACGGCGTTATATTGGAAGACACTCCAGCGGAGTACTTTACTGAGTACATGGCCGCTGCACAAAATGCGTTGCAGGCAGCTGCAGACGATAATGAGTTCTTCGCAGAAGCCTGGCAGTCGCAAAAAGACTTCGCTGACATTGCGGTTCCATTCTGGGCCGGTGCACAGGCCTCAAACGCCAGTCTGGGTAAAGCACACGCAGACACACTTAAGTAATTCAGCGCCGCACGGACCCCGGTGGGTCTGTGCGTTTTGCTGAAGTCTTTCAGTTCAGTGCGGGCTCTTTATAGAGCCCGTTCGTTCTAGTTTTCGAAGCGCCAGGCACTGACGTTTGGAAAAACAGAACGCGGATTTCACGTCCAACGTCCAGCGAAGGAAACCCCATATGGCTGAAGAACCGAATCCAGAAGATCTGGAAATCGCGGACGAGCTTATTGCCGAACGACGCGCCGAAGCCCCGGGTGAAACCCCCGACGACATGACTCCCTGGCAGCGCCCGATCACGGCCGCCATTGACCTTATTAACTATCGCGCAGGACAGATCATTGCACTTTTGCTGGTGCCTTTGATCGCGGTGGTCGTCTTCGAGGTAATCTCGCGCAACTCATTTTCAATTCTGCAAAACGCAGGCTTCGAAGACCTGGCGCGTTCTCTTAATCTGGGTCCGACGCTTTGGGTCTATGACACCAGCCGGATGATTGCTGGTGTGCTGTTCATGGCGGCCGCCGGTTACGGACTAATGCGTGGTGTGCATATCCGGGCAGACTTTCTGTATCGGTTCTGGTCTGACAAGACGCAGGCTACCGTCGATGCAACGCTGTACCTGTTGTTCTTCATCCCGTCGATGATCTTCTTTACTATTGTCTCGGCAAAATTCTGGTGGCTGGCCTTTTCGACTGGAGAGACCATGCAGGTCGACAGCGCCTGGGGCCCCTTGCTCTGGCCTGCACGACTGGCGATGCCGGTTGGTGCTTTCCTGTTGACACTCCAGGGCATTCCCGAGATTTTTCGTGCTCTGCATAAAATGGGCAAAGAACGCGAACGATTGTTTGTGCGGGCGCTGCCAATATATCTGGTTATTCTGACTTGGCTGGTTCTGGCTGTTTTTGTACCGGATATCGTACCGGGCGGCGCGTGGTTCACCGATGTGATGAGCGCACGGCCGAACCTCGACAAACCGATCATCGGCTTGATCATGCTCGGGGCGATGCTGTTTGTGATCTTCATTGGTTTCCCCATCGCGTTCACGCTGATCTTCCTCGCCTTTGTGTTCGGCATCTGGGGTGCGAATTTCAAACTGACCACGCTTCTGATGACGCTGAACACGAATTCCACCATGCTGAACGATCAGCTCATGGCCGTGCCGCTGTTCGTCTTGATGGGCATCGTAATGGAGGCGGCCGGATTGATGGAACGGCTGTTTGCGTCGATTCAAATGATCATGGCCCGCGTGCGCGGCGCTCTGTTTATCGCGGTGTTGATCGTCTCCACCATCTTT
>CALKXD010000111.1 GCA_938003855.1 uncultured Granulosicoccaceae bacterium
TTCGAAAGACACATTTTTAGGGTGTAACAGTAGTGTTAAGTTTTTATCAAAATTGCGTCAACTAAGTGACGATAATTCCTGATTCTTAACTGACAAGTAATGATTTTCAGGCACCCGCCACGTGCCAATCCCCTGGCGGCCAGGCAATAGAAATTCTCCCTTACTCATCAATCAAACCAGCATCTCTATTCCGGCGCTTGTACATTGCGGCCCAAACCTTGCGCTGCGTCACACTCCATAGGTAGTAGACGGACCTCAGGTAAATGATGCCCGCATCCCGGTGTACAGATAGCAACCATGATTAGCACAAATCAAAAATTTATCGCAGGAGCGCAAGAGTGGTGCAGTTTGCCTATGCTCGACATAGCAGCGGTCCAGGCACGTGTGGATTCCGGTGCAAAAACGTCTTCTGTTCACGCATTCAACATCGAACCATTTACCCGCAGCGGCACACCCTGGGTGCGTTTTGACATTCACCCGATACGTCAGAACAGACGCGTAACCATACGTTGCGAATCACCGGTTATCGATCGCCGTGTTGTAAAGAGTTCGAACGGTCAGTCCGAAAAGCGCTTTGTTATACGTACCCCGTTGACACTCAACGGACAAACCTGGGACATCGAGTTAACTCTGGCCAATCGCGATACCATGGGATTCAGAATGCTGCTCGGTCGCGAGGCAATGAGCGGCAGACTGCTCGTCGACAGCGAAGAAAAATATCTCTTCGGCACCGTCAGTGATGAGCAGGTTGAACTGCTGTACGGACAAACGGCTCCAGTACCGGGCAACGGATTAAAGATTGGATTGCTGGCCACCGACCCGGATCTCTACAGCAATCGCCGACTAATCGAAGCCGGTGAAAAACTGGGACATGAGATGGTCTTTCTAAACATCCGCCAGTGTTATATGAAGCTCGACGCAGACAGTCCGGCAGTGCACTATCGCGACGGCCGGATCCTTAATGATCTGGATGCGATCATTCCACGAATACGTCCGGCGATCACATTCTACGGCTGCGCTATTACCCGACACTTCGAGAGCTTGGGTATTTTCGCTTTGAACAACGCCAGCGCAATTACGCAATCGAGAGACAAACTCTACTCACTGCAGCTGTTGCAGAAACAGGGACTGGATATACCAATAACCGGCTATGCAAACTCACCTAACGACACTGACAATCTTATCGAAATGGTTGGCGGCGCACCGCTGATTGTAAAACTGCTGGAAGGTACTCAGGGTCGCGGTGTGGTACTGGCCGAAACCACCAAAGCCGCCGAGAGTGTCATCAACGCGATGAAATCTTTACGGGCCAACTTGCTGGTGCAGGAATACATCGAGGAAGCCGGCGGCAAAGATCTGCGCTGCTTTATGATCGACGGTGAAGTTGCAGCAGCAATTCAACGCGAAGCCGCACCCGGGGACTTTCGCGCCAATCTACACCGCGGTGGTCAGGCACAGTTGACAGAAATCAGTCCGGAGGAAGAGCAGCTCGCTATTAAGGCAACTCAAGCGCTTAACCTCAATGTCGCCGGTGTTGATATTATCCGCAGCAAACGCGGCCCATTACTCCTTGAAGTTAATTCTTCCCCGGGATTGGAAGGCATCGAAGCGGCTACCGGTCAGGATGTCGCCGGGAAAATGATACAGGCGATTGAAAAACAGATCAGCAGCGCCTGCCACCGGACCAACGCACAACAGCAACACCACATAGATTATTCCTAAGCAAAGAGTCTGAGCCGGTTACCGAAGCCACGTTACTGGTCATCAGCGTGTGGTAAGTCACAGAGTGCCCCAGAGCCACAGCCTGCATCAGGCAGACCGACTGACCCGTACTGCGCTGCTGACTCTAGACTATGACCTTCTGCCTTATCAAACCCCGGACACGCTTTTCAACGCACCATCGAGATCAGCAATCAGGTCTTCCGTCCGTTCAATGCCTACCGACAGACGCAGCAGGTTATCCGGTATGCCATTGGCCTCAGGCTCTATCGAATGGCGATGCTCGATCAGGGTTTCGACACCACCGAGCGATGTGGCACTGGTGACAATCTGCAATGCACCGGCAACCTTCAGGGCCGCCGCTTTTCCACCATGCACGCAAAACGACATCAGCGCCCCATAGCCGCCATGCATCTGTCGACTGGCGATCTGATGACCTGGATGACTACTCAAACCGGGATAGAGCACTGATTCAACCTGCGGATGCCGAGATAAAAATTCTGCAATCTTCTGCGTGCTGACACTGGCGGCATCAACACGCACGTAGAGAGTGCGAAGCCCACGCAACAACAACCAGGCTTCAAAACTGCCGATCACCGCGCCGGCGCCATGTCTTTCCTGCGCAATGGCATTCCATAAGTCATGCTCGTCGCGCGTGACGATCGCGCCCGCCAGAACATCACTGTGGCCATTCAGGTATTTGGTCGCCGAGTGCAGAACCAGATCAGCGCCAAGATCAAGCGGCTGCGAAAAAACCGGTGTGGCGGCGGTGCTATCGACACACAGCAATGCCCCGTGTTGATGCGCCAGATCGGCTGCAAGCGCGATATCGGTTATGTGCATCATTGGATTCGATGGCGACTCGACCCAGACCAGTTGGGTTTGGGTATGCGATCGTAGAGCCTCTTCTATGGCACTCGCATCGTCGGTGGGATACTCAGAGATAAAAATATCCTGCCGCTGACAATGTTGATGAATCCAACTCTTGGCCCCCCAGTACAGGGAATCAGGCAACACCACATGATTACCCGGTTTAAGGGTATAAAAGACCGCCGCAATTGCCGCCATACCAGAAGCGAACAACAGACACTCCTCACCGTGCTCCAGATCTGCGATAACACGCTCGGCATGCACAAAAGTAGGACATTGATCCCGTGCATAAGTGTTCGCCGCGTTGATCAACTGGTAGCGATCGTCACGGGCAAACGTGGTCGATGGTTGAATCTCCGGCACGATAGCGCCAGTATGTACATCAAGATAATGACCGGCCTTGGCGGCGATGGTAGAGCCATGAGGCTGATCCGGCTTTTGTGTGCTCATTAAATTGCTCCGCAGGGTTTCAACGGCGCTGACCGACGTTGTCAGATTGGTAAAAGTGCTGTGCCATCGATCACCTCTGTGCTGCAATAACAAGCGGAAATACCGCAGCAGTCGGAGCGTATAGAGGATCGGCAATCTGGCAGAATTGCCGGGCCGGATTTTAAACTCATTCGCTAAGATGGCACTAAATTACTAAGAACCAGCGCTAACCATCAGCGCTGAATCCTGTCGCGAAAAAATCTAATGGGCTTCCTGCCAGTTGCTACCGACCCCCACCTCCACTTCAAGTGGCACAGTCAAACTGGCGGCACTGCTCATAATGGCAGAAATCTGCTTCGAGACATTGGCAATTTCAGCATCGGCCACTTCCAGCACCAGTTCATCGTGCACCTGCATAATAACGCGGGCATCAATCCGGTCTGCCGTCAGCCACTGATCCACTGCAATCATCGCACGCTTAATAATATCGGCTGCGGTGCCCTGCATCGGGGCGTTAATCGCCGTACGCTCCGCATACTGCCTTTGCTGATAATTGCGTGAGTCAATTTGTGGCAGGTACAACCGGCGGCCGTAGACCGTTTCAACAAAACCCTGCATCTTCGCATTGGTGCGGGTGGAATCCATATAGCGTTTGACACCCGGATAACGCTCAAAGTATAGATCTATATACTGCTGTGCATCACCACGCGGGATGTCGAGCTGGCGCGCCAGACCAAACGCCGACATGCCGTAGATCAGTCCAAAATTGATCGCTTTAGCTGCTCGGCGCGAATCAGCGTCTACCTCCGCCAGCGGCTGGCCAAACACCTCCGCCGCCGTGGCACTATGGATGTCCAGTCCATCGGCAAACGCCCCCAGCAGACTGTCATCGGCTGACAAATGCGCCATGATTCTAAGTTCAATCTGCGAGTAGTCCGCTGCCATCAACTGATAACCCGATGGAGCCACAAACGCCTCCCGGATTCGCCGTCCCTCATGGGTGCGCACCGGTATATTCTGCAGGTTCGGATCAGTTGAGGATAATCGACCGGTGGAGGCAACCGCCTGTTGATAGGACGTATGAACACGCCCGGTGCGTTCACTGATCTGCAGCGGCAGCTTGTCGGTGTAGGTCGATTTCAACTTGCTAAGACTGCGATAGTTCAGTATCAACCTTGGTAGGGTATGCTCCTGAGCCAACTGCTCTAGGACGTCCTCTGCTGTTGACGGCTGCCCCTTCGGGGTTTTACGCACGACCGGTATCCCTTTCACCTGATACAGCAATTCTCCGATCTGTTTCGACGACCCGAGATTAAATTCCTGACCCGCATCTTCGTAGGCTTGCTGCTCGATCGCCGCGATACTGTCTGCCAGTTCTTTACTCTGCTCGCCAAGTTTGTCGGCATCGACCATCACCCCTGTGCGCTCAACCGTAGACAGCACACTCAGCAAAGGCATCTCTATCTCGTTGTATACCTTGAGCAGAGATGGCTCGGGCGACAACACCTTCCACAACGCCTCGTGCAACTGCAGGGCAATATCAGCATCTTCCGCAGCATATTCAGTGGCCGGAGCCACCTCGATCTGGTTAAAGGTCAGTTGCTTTTTACCCTTGCCTGCTATGTCTTCAAAATGAATGGTGCTGGTGTCGAGGTATTTGCCGGCAAGCTCATCCATATCGTGGCGATGGGCCGCGGCATCGCAGACATAGGACTGCAGCATGGTGTCGTGCGCAATGCCCTTTAAATCAATATCGTAATTGAGCAGCACGTTGCGATCATATTTGAGATTCTGACCAATCTTTTTCAGTGTCTCGCTTTCCAGCAAAGGCTTCAGGCGCCCCAGTACCTGATCACGATCGAGTTGCGGTGGAGCACCTTCGTAATCGTGAGCCAGCGGTACATAAGCGGCGGACCCGGCCTCGACCGAAAATGAAACCCCGACGATTTCCGCCTCCATGTAATCAATACTGGTGGTCTCGGTATCAAACGCAAAGATTCCGGCATCATTGATTTTCTGCAACCAGCTGTCCAGCTGCGCCTCGGTGCTGACTTGCTGATAGTCCCGTTTAGTGACCTTGGTGGCCTGCGGTATCGTCGGACCACTGCTGGCGACCACCGGCTTGGTACCATCGAGTTCATTCAACCAGGACTTAAACTCGTAGCGCTCCAGATAGGTTCGAAGCTGCGGTTTGTCCGGCTCGGCAATGGTCAGCTGATCGATCGTCTGATCCAGCTCAACATCGAGCTTGATAGTGGCAAGCTGGTAGGACAAGGGCAAAGTTGGCAGGGCCGCACGCAGGTTTTCCCCGATCTTCCCTTTGACCTGATCTGCATTGGCAACCACCCCTTCAAAGCTGTCGTACAGACCAAGCCATTTCACAGCTGTCTTCGGGCCGCATTTGACCACCCCCGGTATATTGTCCGAGGTATCTCCCATCAGGGCCAGATAATCGATAATCCGGTTTGGTGGCACACCGAATTTCTCTTTAACACCTTCGATATCCAGCGTCGTGCGGCTCATGGTGTTGATCAAAGTGACGTTCTCATTAACCAGCTGCGCCAGATCTTTGTCACTCGTGGAAATAATGACCTGGTGACCGGCGTCCCTGGCCTGCACCGACAAGGTGCCAATCACATCATCTGCCTCCACCCCGGCGATACTCAGCAGCGGTAAACCCATAGACCGGATTATCGCGTGCAGGGGTTCAATCTGCGAACGTAAATCGTCCGGCATCGGCGGGCGCGTGGCCTTGTACTCCTTATACATGTCGTTGCGAAAGGTTTTGCCCTTTGCATCAAACACCACCGCCATATGCGTGGGGCTGTAGGTTTCAATAAGGCGGCGCAGCATATTCACCACACCCAGCATCGCGCCAGTGGGTTCGCCCGTTTTGTTGGTTAACGGTGGCAGGGCATGGAACGCCCGGAAGAGATAGGAAGATCCATCGACCAATACCAGTGGAGATGACGCCGTCATTAGATACCTTCTGCTGCAATCAAACCTGTTCGAAAAGCCGCTCCGCGAAAACCACTCAAATCAGCTACAATTATCAACCGATCACCACCCTGGTTCTGTACCTGGCGTCTGCGCGCGTATGCGTATATTACGCCAATGACATCACCACGTCTCCGCCGGCAAAGAGCAGCACAAATTTCTATGAAAAGTGACATCGAACGAAAGCCCCAACTGAGGCAAAACGCCGACATGGACCGGGCGCTGAGCCGGGAGTCATGGAAAATTTTCCAGATCATGGCCGAATTCGTCGAAGGCTTCCAGAAACTTGCAGCTATAAGCCCGTCCGTCAGCGTGTTCGGTTCAGCCCGGTTCCCGCAGGATCACAAATACTCGGTTTTGATCGAACAGATCTCCCGCAAACTCTCCGACGCCGGCTTTGCCGTCGTCAGCGGCGGCGGACCCGGCATTATGGAGGCATCAAACCGCGGCGCTTATGCCGGCAAGTCGGCCAGTGTCGGGCTGAATATCCAGCTTCCGTTCGAACAGTCCGGCAACCCCTATCAGGATATCGGCATCACCTTCAAATATTTTTTCGCGCGCAAGGTGATGTTCGTCAAATACGCGTCGGCCTACGTTGTAATGCCCGGCGGCTTCGGCACGCTGGATGAAATGGCCGAAATTCTCACACTGATCCAAACCGGTAAATCACGCAAAATTCCGGTCATACTGGTTGGCCACGAATTCTGGGACGGCTTTGTCGACTGGCTGCGCGATTCCATGCTGAAAATGGGCACAATCAGCGAGTCCGATCTGGATTTGTTTACCATCGAAGACGACCCGGACAAAGTCATCGAGACGATCTTCGACTTCTATGAAGGTATCGATATGGACATGGTTTTCGCCAATGACGATATTTCGATGGATATTTGAGCGCGTTCAACCTACGCTACCCCCGCTCCCGTTAACGGGAGCGACCATCGCTCACGATCCCGCCTCCCCGTGCGTTGCAGCTGTGTAGACGGACCACCTGATTAAACCATCGTCCTCACTGAACTATGTCCGTTTTTACCACAATTACTCAACCTCAGCTCGAAGCCTTCCTGCCCGCATACCAGGCCGGAAAACTGCTGAGCTTCAAAGGCATTGAAGCGGGCATCACCAACACAAATTACTTCGTCACCACCGACACCGGCAACTACGTACTCACCATCGTAGAGACCGAAAACGCCACAGACGTCGAGTGGTTTATGCAATTGCAGGCATTTCTGCACAGCAGACACATCCCGTGCGCCATGCCATTGCTATGTCACCATGAAAACTATACAGCTACTCTGGCCGATAAACCGGCAACGCTGGTACAACGGTTGCGCGGCGCCGAAAAAGCCAATGTTGACCCCAGCGAATGCCACGCGCTAGGCCGACATCTGGCACAAATGCACCTCGCCTGCCAAACGTTTGAACCGCAAAGAGCCGATTCACGTGGCAGAGAGTGGATTGATGCCACCGCCGCGCAAGTGCTGCCGTTACTCAATGAAGACGATCAGCAACTGCTGGCGCAGGAACTCGCGCTATCGCAGACAGACCCGTTGCAGACGCTTCCCTGCAGTGTCATTCACGCCGATCTTTTCCGCGACAATGTGCTGTTTGATGGCTCTGAAATCACTGGCATTATCGATTTTTACTATGCTTGCTACGGCTGCATGCTGTATGACATAGCAATCACCTACAACGACTGGTGCAGACTCACAGACGGCACTGTCGATGCACTCCGCGGCAACGCCCTGCTCGATGGCTACCGGGCCGTACGACCGTGGAGCAACGCTGAGCAGACACTCTGGCCGGTCGCACAACGCTGTGCAGCCCTGCGATTCTGGCTATCAAGATTGCAGGACTATCATTTCCCCCCTGCCGGCGAACTCACGTACACCAAAGACCCATCAACGCTGCGCGACATTCTCACCGATATTCAATCCATAACGTAACACTCAGAACCCGTTCTTTTACACTTCCTTCAGGTACATCCAGGGCCGACAGGCCGCCCAAAAGATGTTAGGCTGACGGGTATTCGCTCTATCAAACCCGTTGACGGGATAGAGTGAAGTAATAGCTCTATTAGCTAATCAAGAACACTACAATGTTGGAGAACACCCGCTAATGAAAAGACGTGATTTTATGAAAACCGGCGCAGTTGCCGGTGCAGCAGCAGCCACTGCTGGTGGCGTTATTACCTCGGCACCCGCAATTGCTCAATCAAAAACCGAGCTGACCATAGTCTCTACCTGGCCGCGTGATTTTCCTGGTCTGGGTATTAGTGCACAGCGCCTGGCTGCTCGCATCACTGAACTGTCTGACGGAAAAATCCAGACTCAATACTTTGCCGCCGGTGAGCGGGTCGGTGCTTTCGACGTATTCGACGAAGTCGCCGCTGGCAACAGTCAGGCTTACATCGCTGCAGACTATTACTGGAAAGGCAAGCACCCCGGTTTTGCTTACTTCACAGCAGTTCCCTTCGGCATGATCAACTCCGAGTGGAATGCATGGATCAAATTCAAAGACGGTCAGGCACTGTGGGATGAACTGTCTGGCGAGTTCGGACTGAAAGCCCTTACCTGCGGCGGCACCGGCACCCAAATGGGCGGCTGGTTCAACAAAGAAATCGAAACCGCTGACGACCTGAAAGGCCTGAAAATGCGCATACCTGGTCTTGGTGGAGATGTCATGGCCAAACTGGGTGCTTCGCCGGTATCGCTTCCGGGCGGCCAAATCTACGAAAACCTGGTTTCCGGTGCCATTGACGCCACAGAATGGGTTGGTCCTTACAACGACTACTTCATGAAGTTTTACGAAGCCGCTAAATACTACTACTCACCAGGTATGCACGAGCCAGGTGGTGGTCTAGCGTTCGGTATGAATGCCGAGTGGTGGAATAAGCGCTCCAAGTACGAGCAGGCAGTGATCACTGCAGCCTGTATGGAAGAGAACGCCGCACAGCCCGAAGAAGCTATTGCCAACAACGGCCTGTACCTGAATAGAATGGTTGAAGACCATGGCGTAGAACTGCGCGAATTCAGCGATGAAGTCTACGACAGCTTCGGTGAAGCGGCGGCCGAAGTTTTCGAGGAGACTCGTGACCACAGCCCACTGGCAAAGAAAATCAACGACAACTATCAGGATGCCCTGCGTGAAATGGGTACCTACCTGAAAATTGCTGAAATCGGCTTCTCCAACCAGCGCAATCGCGTACTGGATCTGTAGAACCCACCAGCGGGGTGCGCTCAGCACCCCGCGCCGTTCTGACCTGCCAACTCGGGCAGACCGCCCGTTTAAAGCCCCCTCGAGTACCTGATACTCATCAACTTGCCATTCCACCTTTTGAGTAGCAGCGATGGAAACAGCGAATCCCGAATACACCAAAGCCGACACCCTGAGCCGGCTTTTCAGCTGGGCGATGCTGGCCTTTCTGGTCGCCTATCTACTCAACAATACACTGGTGCACGCGAAAAAGTGGCCGGGTATCTCCGCATTATTCGACGGTCAGTTCGACTGGCGATCGTTGGTGCAGCTTGCGATCTACGCCGGCGCTATTGCACTTGCATGGTTGTTCGTCAAAGGCAAATCACGAACAATGCGCGCTGATGCTGCAACGATCACCGCCATCAACACCTATTTAGTCAGATCACTGTTCTGGGCTGTGTTATTCATCGGGCTCGCAGACATGGCTATCTCATTTGTGCGTGTCGAGGGATTTTTGCCGCAACTCGTCAACGAGCAGCTCGCCAAAGACCTGGCTCGTCCTCAGTATCGTGGTCCGGTTGTTCATCTACCACTTCTGTTGCTTGGCTTTTTATTCGGTTCATTCACCCGTACGCTGGGCTTCCACTGGTTCGCCCTGCTTATTGTTATCGCCGAGCTGGCCATTGTCATAACCCGCTTTATTTTTTCCTATGAGCAGGCCTTTATGGGTGACTTGGTGCGCTTCTGGTACGCCGCCCTGTTTCTGTTTGCCAGCGCTTACACACTGCTATTTGAGGGCCACGTTCGGGTTGATATCTTTTACTCCGGCATGAAAGCCCGCAGCAAGGGATTCGTCAATGCGTTTGGCGCACTCGCCTTCGGCATGACCCTTTGCTGGACGATCATTATCATTGGCCTCGGTGGAAAATCAGCCATTATCTATGGCCCACTGGCGAATTTCGAAGTGTCTCAATCAGGCTTTGGTATGTATACAAAATATCTGATGGCGGGGTTTCTCGGCGTTTTCGCCATAACCATGCTGCTGCAGTTTATCGCCCAGTTTCTGGACTCCTGCGCCGACTACCGGCACCTCCCGGGGCGACGTGAAGTCGCTACCGAAATAGCACACTAAACGGAGAGATATTAGTGGAACTCGTCTTTCTGGCATTACTGCTTATTGTTTTAGCGCTGGCGCTTGGCTGCGGCTACCCGGTCGCCTTTGCACTACCCGGTGCCGCCATCATCACCATCTCTATCGCCGCTGTTTGCGGTCTGCTGTTTGCGGGTCACGCCGATGCCTATTTTGCGCATGGAGGACCCAGCCAATGGCTCTCCGCAGGGGTGACAAATTTACGCGGAATCTACTGGGAAGTTGAGCGCGACACCCTCATCGCAATCCCACTGTTTATATTTATGGGGATCATGTTGCAGCGCTCCAAGATTGCCGAAGATCTGCTGATGACTATGGCTCAGCTATTCGGGCCGGTGCCCGGCGGATTAGGCATCTCGGTGGTTTTTGTGGGTGCACTTCTGGCAGCCACCACTGGCATCGTTGGTGCGACCGTCGTTGCTATGGGTCTCATCTCGCTACCCGTGATGCTGCGTAACAACTACTCGCCCTCACTGGCCACCGGCACAATCGCCGCCTCCGGCACCCTCGGGCAAATCATTCCGCCATCAATCGTTCTGATTATTCTGGCCGACCAACTGGCCAGTGCGACCGATCAGGCCAGTACCGCTCGCAAAGCACTGTACAAAGCATCCACCGGCGAAATCTCCATGCCGTCAGAGTTCGACGTGGGCTCGACCAGCGCCGGAGAGATGTTTCTGGGGGCGTTCATTCCCGGTCTGGTGCTGGTGGGTTTGTACATGGCCTACATCCTGTTCTACGCAATCCTCAACCCCAAAAACGCTCCTGCTGTCCGTACCATTGGCGGTTACGACAAGGCGTTTCTTGGCAAAGTACTGGCAACACTGGTCCCCCCGTTAACACTGATTTTTCTTGTGTTGGGGTCCATTATTTCAGGCATCGCCACGGTTAATCAGGCCGGTGCAATCGGTGCAGCAGGTGCACTGCTGATGGCCGGCTACCGTCTCAAAGAAGGAGGACGGGGTATTTACCTGCCAGCCATGCTGGCCACTGTATCGCTTATCGCCATCGGCATCATTCTGGTGATGTTTGACAACAACATCAAGGACATCAAAACCGACCACGATCAACTCGGTATCACATTGTCGATAATTGCAGTCTGTGGACTGTTGATCGCACTGGTGTGGAGTGGCATCCGCGTGATGCGTATTGACAATACCCTGTATGAGGTAATGATCGAAACCGCTAAAACCACCTCGCTGGTTTTCATCATTCTACTGGGTGCCGCAATGCTTACCGCGGCGTTCCGTGCTTTTGGTGGTGAGGAACTGGTGCGTGATTATCTCAATAGTCTGCCCGGTGGATTCTGGACCAAATTCATTATTGTGATGGGCGTTATTTTCGTCCTCGGGTTTTTTCTCGACTTTATCGAAATTGCCGTTGTCGTGGTTCCAATTGTCGCACCGATTCTGCTGGCTGATCCTTCGGCCAACATAACGGCAGTCTGGCTAGGTGTGATGATCGGCCTGAACATCCAGACATCATTCCTGACACCGCCCTTTGGATTCGCCCTGTTCTATATGCGCGGAGTCGCACCGGCTGCAGTAAAAACTATTCAGATGTACAGAGGCGTGATTGCCTTTATTGTACTGCAGCTGATGGCACTCGGAATTGTCGGGTACTACCCGCAACTCGTGAACTATCTGCCAAAACGGCTTCAGCTTACGGCAGAAACCGCCCCACCTCCCAGAAACCCTAAGCTGCAGCATTGCGTCGAGCAATACACGACTGCAGAATTCGAACGCAATGGCGATCAGATAAAACGCGCTATTGCCACCGCCAGAGCGCTCGACTTCAGCATGCTGCCTAAGAAGCTGGGCACATCAGTGGCAGACAGTTTTGATGACGCTGAAGAATCCATGTCTCTACTGCTGGACTCCAACAATGCAGCCACCGTTGTCGCAGATGCAACTGCTGACTTCCGTCCACTACACGAGCAGATGCGCGACGTCAGAACCGCAGTCAGCCAGATTGAACGTGAAGAGAAATCCATTCAAACAGAGCTCCGCCGCCTGGATGACGATGCCGTTGACGCCAGACAGTCGATGGAGGAAAAGCTCACTGAACTCAACAACCGCAAACAAGAAGTACTGACGGACACGCCGGACACATGGGAGCAGGCTCGCGCCGATTTTACCGGCCTGCAGCAAGATGAACGCAAACTGCGCACAACCTACCGCAAAGCCTCCGACAACGGCTATAACCCGATCGCGAAGTTACAGGCAACACTGGCTGCCACCGAATTACTGAGCGCACTTGACGGAGAGATCCAGCGTATACGTCTGTTGGTAGAGTCCGATGATCGCCAGGCGGCGATAGACGAACTCACAGCCTTCAGCAAAAAATTCAGCGATATAGAGGGCTCTTCCAAAATCAAATCGCATATCAGCAAAGCCCGAAAATCACTGAAATCCAAAAAGCCCAGTGTCGAAAAAGCCCTGGCATCAATGGACAAAGCTCAGCAGGAGTACAGCGATGAACTGCAATGGCGCACCCAGGCGCAAGCGGCTCATGGCGAGCAGATAGCCGAGTACGAGCAAGCTATTCGCTCGACTATTGGATTGCGACAGCAGCAACGTCTGTCAAAAAAGCAGGCACTCTATGTGGCAGCATGCGATGCGGATCATCGCGACATCTCTCTGAATTTCTAGACGCTGAATCACGGCTACCGACAAAGGTGGCCGCCTAACGGCATACAGGCACGGCCAACCCGACGACAGGGGTTAGACGCCACCGCCAGTTTAGGTTATTTAAAGGAGGAACCCTGTGACAACAGCTCAGGCAGACAATATCACCATGTCCGGCGGTGGCTTGTATTCGCTGGCGACTATTGGCGCTAAAGATGTTATCGATCTGGCCACACCGCGCGTGCTCGAGGCGCTGACTCCTCTGCTGGAAAGCAATCAAGGGCAGTGGAATTTCTGCGATATGGGCTGCGCCGACGGAGGCACCTCGCTCGAGTTGTGGCGCAAAGTGATCAACCGGGTAAGACAAACATCGGCATCAGATATCCAGGTCGTGTATGCCGATCAGGCACGTAATGACTTCAACGCCCTGATTCAAATTCTGCACGGCCACACTGAATTCAATACCTATTTGCCCGAGTTCGAGCACGTCTCTGTACTTGCCTCTGGATCATCGTTTTATGCGCAGACGCTACCCGCCGATTCTCTTCATTTGGGATTCTCAGCTACCGCTATGCACTGGCTAAGCCGCAAGCCCTGCAACATCAGTAACCATGTTCATATGGTTGGCGCAGAAGAAAAGGATGCTGTCACATTTGCCGCTCAAGCCCGATCAGACTGGGAAACCATACTGCTTCATCGTGCTCGCGAACTGAAGGTCGGTGGTAAGCTGGTATTGATCAACTTCTGCCGCGATCAACAAGGACGCTACCTTGGCAATACCGGCGGTATAAATATGTTTGATAATTTTAACGCCATCTGGCAACAGTTTTTAGCAGACGGTGAGATTGATCAGGCTGAGTACGACGCAATGACCCTGCCTCAGTATTACAACAGTGTCGATGAATTCAGCGCGCCATTGCTTGATCAAAAGTCAGCTGTCTATCAATCCGGACTACGACTGATTGATATCGACACCGCTGTTGTGCCCTGTCCCTTTGCCGCCGACTATCGACAGCATCAGGACGCCGGCAAGTTCTCACGTGAGTACATACCCACCATACGATCATGGAATGAGAGTATTTTCTACGGTGGTCTGTCTACCTCACGCAGCGCCGCGGACCGAACACACCTTATTGAACGCTACTATGGTGAATACCAACGTCAAGTCGCTGATAATCCTCAGGGACACGGCATGGATTATGTCCATGCCTATATGACTATCGAGCGCGTCTAGAGTTGACGCAGCGCTTATAAGCGCGCGTTAAAATCGCTTTTTCAGGCGCCAGCCACTTCAATGTGCTGCAGCTTGGCCAGCGCCATCACTGCCTTAACACTGCCCTGCCGTTCAGCGTCTTCGAAGAAACGCTTCGCGGCATTGAGATCTTCATCGACCCCCCAGCCGTTCTGGTGGAGAATCCCCAGGTTGAACTGCGCGCGGCTATCTCCCTGATCTGCGGCATGCTGCAGCCAGCGCACTGCACGACGATAGTTTTTATCCATTCCCTTGCCGTGGGCATAGCGCAACCCGAGGTTCGTTTGTGCACGGGCATTTCCACGTTGCGCCGCCTGCCGGTACCAGGAAATCGCTTCCTGCTCGTCTCGATCTATACCGATGCCGTGCTCGTACATACGACCTAGATTATATTGCGCGGCCGCACTGTTCTGATCTGCTGCCATACGCAGCCAGTAAACAGCCTGATACACATCTTTTGGAACACCGAGTCCAACCGCACATCCAATACCCAGATCCAGTTGAGATTGCGCATGCCCGCCTTCAGCGCCTTTGCGGAACCATTTCATGGCGGTATCGTAGTCCTGATCTCCGGCAATCCCGTTGATGTGGCAGATGCCCAGATCAAACTGCGATGCCAGATGGCCGTTGCGGGCGGCACGTTCAAACCAGTGCAGTGCCTGCTGATCGGACTGCTCAACCATATTGCCGGTCGAGTACATCTTGGCCAGCATCGCCTGTGCGTGTACGTCGCCTCGCTCAGCAGCCAGACTGAACCACTTCACGGCTTCGGCTTTATCTTTGGGCACACCGCGCCCTTGCGAATAGCAAACACCCAAATCAAATTGCGCCACCACATGCCCCTGCTCTGACGCCGCGCGATAATAGCTTACGGCGGTTTGCCGGTTCTGCGATACGCCGTGGCCAACAGAGTGCATGTAGCCGAGAAATCCCTGAGCACAGGAATTCCCAAGATCTGCCGCACGCTGGAAATAACTCGCGGCCTTCTCATAGTTTTGCTCTACACGCCGGCCATCGAAATACATGGTCCCGGTAAACAGCAAACCCCAGACGTTATTTTCTTTGGTGCGATCCGCGATCCACTGCTGTGCTCTGTCGAAGTGCCTTTCACGCTGTACCTCAGTAAAGCTTGATTCGCTGAGCAGCGCTATCGCCGCACTGGCACCGAGGTGTTTCTGGTCAGCCGCCATCTGGAGGAGTTCGGCGCTTGCCTTCTCATCCATAGGAGTATCAATGGCGCCACGTCTCAGTTCCATTGCGCGCAAAAAATGATCTTCTGATGTTGGTGCCTGAATCAGTGTCAGCTCACCACCACCGGGCAGAGATTTACTGCGTCTCCTGCTGCCGCCATTCTTTGAAGACTTTGCTAACCGGTCATTCGGAATTTTTTTCATGGTGAATTATTTCTGGAATCGCCCTGCGCACAAATATACCGCTCAATGCCTCACAATTGTTCAAATTGTCCAGCCTGTATAGTGGAACACTATCCGCCCTGATCTTGCGTGGTGCGGATCAACTTCTCGAAGGAAATCTCCATTGCAGGTACTGAATTCACGCTGGTTAACGGTTATCTAGTTCCTATGAGCCGTAGTGATCGCCATCGACTCTTTGATCACTTCCATCACAATGTAGGAACGGGTATCACGAACGCCCGGCAAATCCCGCAGTATCTCGCCCAGCAATTGCCGATATTCCGCCATATCGGCAACGCGGATTTTCATCAGGTAATCGAAATCACCGGACAGCAAATGGCATTCGAGCATGTACGGAATGCGCAGTGCAGATTGCTTGAACTGCTCAAAAATCTGCCGACTGTCGTACTCCAGTTTGATTTCCACATAGACCATCAACCCGGCCTGGAGCAGATTCGGATTCAAAATAGCGCTGTAGCCGCAAATATAGTTGTCCTGCTCCAGCCGCCTCACCCGCTCAATGCACGGCGAGGTGCTTAGACCTATCCGTTCGCCAAGTTCCACGTAGGAGATTCGCGCATTTTTTTGCAGTTCATCGAGAATCTTTCGATCAATGCGATCAATGGGTTTTAGTGCCATACCGTATTTTAAACGGCCAATTGGATTAATACAGTAAATTTTAGCGTATATAGCCCAAATTCAGAGAAAAAAATGGCAATTTCTGCCCTACACTCCCGAAATTATTCGGTTGCTACTGTGATCCTCTGATTCAGCATCCGGCGACACAGCCGCAGCCACCACCCACCCCTCATCACTGCAGGAGAGAGGAATATGCTGATTGGCGTCCCCAAAGAGATCAAAAACCACGAATATCGAGTCGGGTTAACACCGGTCAGTGTAAGAGAGCTGATCGCACACGGTCATTCTGTTGTCATGCAAAGCTCCGCTGGTGAGGGAATTGGCGAGGCGGACAGCGCCTATGTTGACGCGGGTGCCACCATCGCCAGCAATGCCGAAGCAGTTTTTGCTCAGGCCGATATGATCGTCAAGGTCAAAGAACCTCAGGCTGTAGAGTGCAAAATGCTGCGCCCCGGTCAGATTTTGTTTACCTACCTGCATCTCGCCCCCGATCCGGAACAAACCAAACTACTGGTCGAATCCGACTCAGTTGCCATTGCCTACGAAACAGTCACCGATGATGACGGTGGTTTGCCGCTGCTGGCGCCGATGTCAGAGGTGGCGGGTCGTATGTCAATCCAGGCAGGTGCCATGTGCCTGGAAAAATCACACGGCGGCTCCGGCAAACTGCTTGGCGGCGTGCCGGGTGTTGCACCGGCCAACGTGTTGGTTATCGGCGGCGGTGTGGTCGGTACCAATGCCATGCAGATGGCTGTCGGCATGAACGCCAATGTGGTTGTTCTGGACCGTTCCATCAACCGCCTGCGTGAACTCGACGCTCAATTTGGTGGCCGGGTGTCAACCGTCTACTCTACCCGCGCCGCTCTCGAACAACACGTCGCAAAGGCAGACCTGATCATTGGCGCTGTGCTGATCCCCGGTGCAGCTGCGCCCAAACTGGTCACTCGGGAAATGCTCGCATCCATGCGTCCCGGATCAGTTCTGGTGGATGTAGCCATTGATCAGGGCGGATGCTTTGAAACCTCCAAGGCCACTACCCACCAGGACCCCACTTACATCGTCGACGGTATCGTGCACTACTGCGTTGCCAATATGCCCGGTGCGGTTGCCAGCACGTCAGCACACGCGCTGAATCACGCCACACTGCCATACACATTGGCGCTGGCGAATCACGGCTATCAGGAAGCTCTGCTAAACGATTCGCACTTGCTGCAGGGACTGAACGTCCATCGCGGAACCATAACCAATGAGCCGGTAGCCGCCGCTCTGAATCTGGATTTTGTCACCCCTGAATCAGTGCTGACTGCTCGCGCAGCGTAAGCGATAAATCAAACCAAAGCGGTAAATCAATGAGTGGCAGAGCACATCGGGTGCTCTGCCAGACTCATTCGGGTTAACTGCAGGCCAGGCAGTTAGCATCCCGCAGTGGCAAGCTCGGCTTTTAGTTCGGCCAGCAACAGCGCTTTCACAGCTCGGGGCTGCACATGGTGCACTGCGATTGACGTACTGGAATTAAATAGCGCAAAGCGTTTTATCGCCTTACAAAGCTCCCGGATAAATTCGTCCCGACCAACCGTGTTACCAGTGACTGACTTGTCGAGGTACAGAGACTGTATATTCAATATCGCCGTTTTCCGGTCGGCTTTGCAATCAACACGACCAACAAGCTGATCACCGAATAGGATCGGCAGACAAAAGTACCCGTACTGCCGCTTCGGACCGGGGACATAACATTCAATCTGATAATCAAAGCCATAGATCATACGACAGCGCTCACGCTGGATCACACTATTATCAAACGGCGACAACAAACTTACCCGTTTATTCGAGCGCGGCCGCAGATCCAGAATTGACGCATCACAGTACACCTCACTGTCACAAGGCAGCACTGCCCTGACGACCTCACCGGCAACGATGGCATCGTTCAACTGTTCTCTCACTGCGGCTCGCAGCGCTGCTCCCTTTCGCAAATACGTAAAGCTCTTTAGCACGGCGAAGCCATGAGCACGGAAACTCACATCCAGTAAATGGCGAGCCTGTTCCTGCAACGACGGGCAACGCGTATCCACCGAATCCGGCAGCGCACGCTCCGTGATGTCGTATCGCTTTTGAAAACCGGACCTGCCAACCACCATCAGTTCGCCCTGGATAAAAAGCTGTTCGATGGCCTGCTTCGCGGGCTTCCACTCCCACCACCCGCTCTGATTGGCAGGTGCCTCGCTAAAGTCTCTCGCCATCAATGGCCCTTCGGACTCAATACGCTGGTAGATTTCTCTCATGAGCTTTTTATTAGTGTTTTTAAACCAGTGCTTTTCACCATTTTGCACAGCTTGCATGCGAGGCAAGGCAAATCGATAGTCCTCAATAGGCAAATAGGCTGCTGCATGAAACCAGTATTCAAAGATCAGTTTGCTGTCGACGAGATCATCAAGATGGGCGCTACGATAATTGGGTACTCTGCTCCACAACACATGGTGATGGGCACGCTGCACTACGGAAATAGTATCGATCTGCACGTAACCCAGATGACGTATAGCCTCCCGCACCCCCGCCACACCCAGTCCAAACGGCTTGGCCCGCAATAGGCCCTGACGCTCCAGCGCCACTTTCCTTAATCGGCTCAGTGGTAGATTCACATCCATAGCAGACTTGAATTGAGGCAAACGATTTCCATCATACAACGCCAACACCGCGTCGGCGCAAGCAATAGAACGCGCACCTGAATAAAGCGACCGGTTTCACCAGTAGCGGCTTTTCTCTACACTATCAGTACTAGACCGCTAACTCGCTCACTACCGTCAACACATTTCGGAATTCGCCAATGATTCACGTTCTCGGCTCTATTAATATCGACTACGCCTGCACCGTTGCAACACTGCCTGCAGCGGGCGAGACAATCACCGGCAGGGCGCTAACCCTGACACCGGGCGGAAAGGGCGCAAATCAGGCGCTGGCAGCACGGCGCGCTGGAGCACTGGTAAGTATGAGCGGGGCGGTGGGTTCAGATCAAGTGGCCGATCAGGCACTCAGCTTGTTGAAGCAAGACAACGTCGACCTCGCGTCTGTCGCCAAAGTTGACGGTCCTACCGGCTGCGCTTTTGTTTTTGTCGATGCCCAAAGCGAAAACCAGATCGTTATCATCCCGGGGGCGAATGACAGAGTGAACAATCAGCAGGCCCTTGAATTAAAAGTTTCACAAGGCGATGTCTTACTGCTTCAGCTGGAGATTCCGCGACCGGCGGTAATTGCCGCCGCCGCACATGCCAGTGCCAAGGGTGCAACGGTGATCGCAAATCTGGCGCCGTATCAAACCATGCCACCATCATTCTTTGAATCTGTAGATATTCTGCTACTTAACGAGACTGAGGCCGACCAGCTGGCTGTTGATCTGGGGATCGACAAAACCGGTGGCCTTGCGCCGCAAATCGCAACCGCCTTATCGACCACCGTTGTGCTGACACTGGGCAGCCAGGGAGTGATACTAGTAGAGAAAAACTCACCCGCGCAGACCATCACTGGCATGAATATTTCAGCTATCGACACCGTAGGGGCAGGCGATACGTTTGCCGGCTATCTCGGAGCCATGCTGGCTGCGGGCCATGCATTGAGTCCGGCCTGTGAGACTGCCAATCAGGCAGCAGCGCTGGCCTGTACCAAACCGGGTGCGCAAACCGCTATTCCCACACTGGAAGAAGTGAATCAACTGGCAGCAACGTCAATCTAACGCTACTACACAAGTGTAATTTCTTCTCAAAGACCGACTGTGTATAGTCATTGTTTTGTCATCAGAGCCAGGTAGGACGAGGAACTACGGCAACACCGACCCGGTACAACACGCCGCAGGTTTTGTCACTGAAACGTCAGGCCATATAACAGTAGACGTCATTCGTTAAAAATATTTTAAAGCAGCCATTCCACCGCTACAGAACCAACAGGCAACTATGGATACCATCGACAGCCACACTAATTTTATAGTCGCCGCACCGGTTGAACCCACTGACAAAGCTTTGACACAAAAACTGTCTCGCTGCGTTGCTGACATTGAAGATGTTCGCGAGGCACATCTGCCTGCCGTTATTGAATTTGACGGCCAAAGCCAGGCCCGGCTCACCTTGTTTATCGTCGTTAGACAACACATCGACAAAGAGCACATTGCCGCCCTGCTACGACACAACCTCAGCACGCGTTTATCCGGTAACTCAGGAATAGACATCAAAGTAATCGCCGATGATTACCCCCTGCTTGAATCAATCCGCGCTACCGGTTGTGTGGTTGGGTGGCGAGACTAGGCCACCTCACCACGGTCAACCCTGCAACGGGGCGCATAACGTGGCGGCTCCCGGCGGGCGATTCACCGTTTTATAATAGACAGGCAGTGCTTGCTTCAGCCAGCACTTTTCAACCCACTCAACAGCAGTAAAACCCTATTTACCCGCTGATCCATATTTGGACTCATGCAACGCCCTGGCCTGGCTGACCCAGCCATCACGTTCTATACGACCCGGGAACTTCGGAATCTGCTCCTGCAACTCGTCGATACCCGCCTTATCCAACTGTGCAACCTGACTGAAATAATAGATACCCGTGGCATGCAACACTTTCTCCAGGACCGGACCAACGCCTTTAATTTCCGTTAACCGGTCCCGTTGACCGATGTCCGGCTCATTCGCTGGAACCTGCCACGCTTTGGGAACATATCCGGATTCCGTCGCGTTGCTCTTGCTATCTTCAGGGCCTGAAGATTCACTGGATTCATCGTTCCGTGCCGGCTGACCAATGGCAGCGTTAGCCACCGACGGAGTTGCCTGATCCGGGTTATCCGCAGGCTCGAGCACTGCGTCATTTTCCGCCAGATCAGCATCCGCACTGCCGGTAGTTACCGAGGTCGTGGTCTGCGCATCGAGGGCAGAATCAACTTCAGACGACTTCGTGGGCGTTTGACGAGAATCTCCCTGTGAGTCATCGGCTGCCGCAACCACTGCTTCTTTCTCTGCAACTGACTCATCAGTCACTTCCGTGGTCTCAGTGGCTTCAGGCACTTCTTCTTTAATCTGATCCTCTGCAGTGACCATCTCCGCTGTTTCTTCTGCCGATTTAGTTACGTCTTCAGTTTCACTTGATTCTTCGACAGCGGGCTCTCCTGCCTCAGCAACCACTTCGTCACTGTCCGGCACTTCGTCTGCCGCCTCCGCTACCGCTTCAGTTTCAAGTGCTTCCTCCGCCGCTGGCTCTTCCGTTACCTCTGCCACCTCTTTAGTTTCAGACGCTTCCTCTGCCTCTGACTCTGCCGCAGCCTCTTCTTCTACCTCAGCTACCTCTTCAGTTTCAGGTACTTCCTCTGCCGCTGGCTCTTCTTCCACCTCAGTTACTTCTGCGGTTTCAGGGGTTTCCTCCACCACCGGCTCTTCTTCCGCCTCGGCTACTTCTTCAGTTTCAGGTACTTCCTCTGCTGCTGGCTCTTCTGCCGCCTCAGCTACCTCTGCCGTTTCAGCGACCTCCTCTGCGGCTGGCTCTTCTGCCGCCTCAGCTACTTCTGCCGTTTCAGAGGCCTCCTCTGCTGCCGGCTCTTCTGCCGCCTCAGCTACTTCTACCGTTTCGGGAGCTTCCTCCACCACCGGCTCTTCTGCCGCCTCAGCTACTTCTGCCGTTTCGGGAGCTTCCTCCACCACCGGCTCTTCGTCCGACTCAGCTACTTCTTCAGTTTCAGGTACTTCCTCTGCTGCCGGCTCTTCGTCCGACTCAGCTACCTCTGCCGTTTCAGGGACCTCCTCTGCGGCCGGCTCTTCTGCCGCCTCAGCTACCTCTGCCGTTTCAGGGGCCTCCTCTGCGGCTGGCTCTTCTGCCGCCTCAGCTACCTCTGCCGTTTCAGCGACTTCCTCTGCGGCTGGCTCTTCTGCCGCATCGGCTACCTCTTCAGTTTCAGGCACTTCCTCTGCTGCCGCCTCTTCTGCCGCCTCAGCTACCTCTGCCGTTTCAGGGGCCTCCTCTGCGGCTGGCTCTTCCTCCGAAAGTTCAGCAGATTCTGTACTCTCCTGGTTAGCTGCAGCTTCCGCCTCTTCAGCATCCAGGGCGGCGAGAATTTCGGCTGCACCAACCACAGGAGCAGCGGCGGTGGCAGCGGACGCAGGAGCGGACTCCGACTCCAGATCCGATATGCGTGCGCGCAGTCCGTCTATCGTTTCAGCATTTTCAGTAATCGTGGTGACTGCTTTGTCACGCTCTTCGATGATTGCCGTGTTCATCGTTTCAAGCTGTGTGACCTGTGTTTCAAGTTCTTTTTGCGATGTCTGCAGCTGTTGCAGGTCGTCAGCGGTAAATTTCTGTCTTCTCCATCGCCACAGCATCCAGCCAAGGCCAAAGCCCAGACCAAATGCCAACAATAACGGGATGATAATGTCCCAAAGTACCCAAGACATAAGTTCAATCTCTCTTAATTATTTTAGGCTCTTAACCACATGAAAATGTACGCGCCGATTACGCTGCCGACCACTGGTAGTATCGTTGCTGTCAATCGGCTTTCGATCACCGTAGCCAACCGCAACCAGTCTGTCAGAGGCTATCTGCTTTCCAATCAAATACTCCCTTACCGAGTTGGCGCGCTGCTGACTCAGCCTTTCGTTAACGGACGATCTCCCTACGTTGTCTGTGTGTCCCTCTACCTCGATTTGCAGATCCGGATATCCCGCCATTTTTTCAACAACACTATCCAGTGTAATTTTTGCTGCACGGGTGAGATTGGTATTACCACTGCCAAACACGACATTTGCGCGAATTTCATCGGCCAGCTCATTTAGCTCTCTCTGTAGCAGTACCACATCGCTAACCGGTTTTTCATTAAGCAAGGAGAGATTATCAACCACCGTAAGCCCATCTCTGCGAGCTACTGCCGCCATCTCGATCATGTACGCGCGGACCTGTTCCGATGCCACCGTTGCATTGACCTTCAAGGTGGTCCCTTTAAGTGCTACCTCACCTTTCACACCGGGTGAAAACTGAGTAAGTAGATTAGCCATACTGGCGATGCGTTCGTCCGCACCGGCTACACGGGCGGTGAGATCACTTACTTCCAGACGATCGATAATATTTTCACTGCCGACCGCTTCGCCTACCGCAAATGCCAGACGCCGGCGTTGCTCCGCAGATAGCACGCTTCCCTGCAGCAACAGCCGTGACCCGTCACTGCGGGCAATCACGTCGACCTCACCGTTTTTTATTAGATCGAGTTTACCGGTGACCTGAAAGTCAATCAGTGTAATTGCCGCCGCGGTCTCAATGGCTGCAGCCGACTCGTTATCATGTGCAGTGATATGGTAATTGAGATGATCTTCATCAAGCTCAATCTGTGCAGCGACGACATTGTGCGGACCAGACAGCACCAGTATATCGGCTAGAGTGCCGATCTTGGTATCACCGCCCGGTTCAGGGCGGTTTTCTATGGCTACCTCAAGATTGTCGTTTATTCGCTCAACACCAGAGCGTAACGCCGCGTCGACCAGCCGGTCACGCTGCACCTCGGTCTGTACAACACCATTCAGTTCGACCTCGGCCTGACTTACCAGGGCGCTGACGCGCAGTGACTGGTCTGAGGCCGCATACTCGGCAACAACGGGATCAGGCTGGTGCAGCTCCAGTTGCAATTGTCGCATGCCATTGGCAAACAGCGCTGGTGAGGCATACTCTTTCTGGCGCAATACCGTAGCCAGTTGTTCGACGGTAACCGACGGCGGCAGTACACCGGTTAATTTCAGATCCCGATAGTTCCAGCTGAAGTTCAAGCTGTTGGTATCGATACCCGCCCGCTCCAGTCGATCTTTGCTCATGCGATCGAGTCTGTATTCAAAGTGCGGTACGGCCCAGGCCAACGTCACGGCGGCCACAGCACACAGGGCTCCCAGGACACAAACGATGCTTTTGTGCCCGGGCCACGGCATCTTCCCGGCACTGCCGGGCGGGATATAAGACACCCAACCTGAAGCGCTCGCAGAAGCGCTGGTATCGAGGGTGGATTCAGCCAATTGTTATACCCTTTACTTGAGTTGAGCGTCGTTTTGTTGACACTAGAACAGTCTCCGCTGCCTTGTTTCCGCCGACACTTCTGACGAAACTGGCACTACTCTAAAATTACTGTCGAATTTAGACAGTTACCTATAGGTTACTGTTACCAAATTTGCAGGTGATAA
>CALKXD010000112.1 GCA_938003855.1 uncultured Granulosicoccaceae bacterium
GTAATTTTCTAGTGAAGGTTGAGTACTTCAATCCGGGTAACTCGATGAAAGATCGCATGGCTCTGAAAATGATTGAAGATGCCGAGCGTGCCGGAACATTGAAACCCGGTGGAACTATTATTGAGGGCACTTCCGGAAACACCGGAATGGGTTTGGCGCTCGGTGCTATTGCCAAGGGGTATAAGTGTATTTTTACTCTGGCTGACAAGCAGTCGCAGGAAAAAATTGATATTCTGCGAGCCGTAGGTGCTGAAGTTTTTGTCTGCCCGACCAGCGTCGATGCCGACGATCCCCGGTCGTATTACTCAGTTGCACAACGTCTGCATCAGGAGACGCCGAATTCAATCTACCCGAATCAGTACGATAATCTGTCAAATGCGCTGGCGCACTATGAAACGACAGGCCCTGAAATCTGGCAGGACACCGGCGGCACCATAACGCACTACGCAGCCGGGGTCGGCACTGGCGGTAGCATGTGCGGTGTATCGAAGTATCTTAAAGAGCAAAACAGCGATATCGTCACAGTGGGCATTGATACTTACGGTTCGGTCTTTAAGAAATACAAAGAGACCGGTGTATTTGATGAGAAAGAAATCTACCCCTACATGACGGAGGGGATCGGTGAGGATATCCTGCCAAAGAATGTCGACTTCGACCTGATTGATCATTTTGTCAAAGTGACCGATAAGGACGCCGCCATCATGACGCGCAAGCTGGCGCGCGAAGAAGGTTTGTTTTGTGGTTGGTCATGCGGATCGGCCGTCGCTGGTGCGTTGGAGTGGGCGGCCGCCAACATGACTGACGATGACACCATGGTGATCATCCTGCCGGATCACGGTACGCGGTATCTGGGTAAAGTCTATAGCGATAGCTGGATGAAGGATCACGGGTTCCTGGAAGAGCGTGAATACTCAACCGCCGGCGACATCATTGGGAGTTATGACGGTGAGCGGGCGATGCTCAGCGTCGACGTTAAAACCTCGGTCAGTGAGGCCGTGCGTTTGCTTACTGAAGCCAACCTGTCGCAGGCGCCGGTCACTGAAAGCGGTAATTTCGTCGGTAGTTTAATCGACTCAAAGCTACTGTCGATGATGATCGACAACCCCGGTATCAAAGAGCATCCAGTGGCTGATGTCATGGGAAAAGCTTTTCAGATAGTCCCGAAAGACACTACGCTGGACGTGCTGGCATCGATCATCAATCGAGATAATCCGGCTGTGCTGGTTCCTGACGGCGGGGACTCGATGCGAATTATTACCCAACACGATGTCCTCAAGGCAGTTACCGAAGCCTAATCGAATACAAAATCAGTCTAGGGTCAAATATCACGCAATGATCAAGCAATTGGATAACTCAGTGATTCGATATAACCGTGTTGGTGTGATCGCTATGGCTCTGCTGCTGGGCGTTGCAGCAAGTGGCTGTGCACAGACGCAGTCCATTCTGTTCGGCTCTGACGCATCAGGTGCAAGCGGCAACAAACGCACCGTGCGAGCAACTCTTGATTCGGCACTGATCACCGAGGCCTACTCGACGGACCGTTGTGATGCGCTGTCGCGGGGTGGATTTATCTGGTTCACCGATGCGGTCGGACTCGGGGACTGGCTGCGCCCATTGGGTGAAAAGCAAAGTAACGAGGTGATGGATCGAGTGCCGCTTGCCTCGCAAGGGGCCCTGCTGGTCGATTTTGGCACTGTGCCGACACCTGGACACCGTATCAGTCTGGTGAATAATCGCTTATTAGTGAGTGGAGAAAAAGCAGTGCTGCAGGTCGATTTAGTGAAGTCAGCTGATACAGCAGGTGCGATGTCGACAAAAAAAATGCCGCAGGTGCTGACTCACCCCTGCGCCCTGTATGTCCTGCCGCGGCTTGGGTTTAAGGTGCTGGAAATACAGACCGGACTCGGCGATGTGCTCACCTCATTCGAAAACTGATGGCGTGAACGGCGGTTAACATGCTTCAAATCACCGATTCACAGCGCCAGCAATTTAATGATGATGGTTTTGTTATTGTTGAAAATGTTCTCAATGGCTCCGTAATCAATAATCTGCGAGAGCGCTTTGTGCAACTGTTTCGCGGCGAATTTGAAACCGGACTGCAGCCCGATGAATGGAACTGGCGGGAAGGCAGAGATTCTGACGACCTGACCCGGCAAATCTGCAACGGCTGGAAAGCCGACACGCTGGTGGCGTCAGTCGTGCTGCGTGAAGACATTGGCCGTGGCTGTGCGCAGTTGCGTGGCTGGTCTGGGGCGCGACTCAACCAGGACAACGTGCTGTGGAAGCCACCCATGGCCAAGGCACTGGGGTTTCATCAGGACGAGAGCTATCAATCCTGGATCAACCCGTCCGAAATGATGACCTGCTGGATCACGCTTGATGACACCGCCGTCGAGCAGGGCACCATTGAGTACGTGCGTGGCTCACATCGTTGGCCACTGGCACCGCCAATCGGTCAGTTTCATGCCCCCGATGATCCTCTCGCTGATGTCGCAGTAGCTGCGGCCCACGCCGGACAGCCGCTTGACGTTGTACCGATTGTCGTTAAGGCGGGCAGCGCTGTGTTTCACCATGGCCGCACCTGGCACGGCTCAAGAGTGAATCGCGGTGAGCACCCGCGTCGGTCGGTTGTTGCGCATTGTATGTCGGCTGATTCGATGTTCGACGAGCACAATAAAAGCCCGGTGTACAGTCGTTATCAGCGTGTCAATGACAGAACGCTGGATGAGAGCTTTTTCCCGGTGCTGTGGCGCGAAGACGGTTATCGAAGCGGATGGCTGTCCTAGAACCGGCGAGCGCTGCGCAGTTGCCAGGCGGGTACTTGTTGAATCTCGACACCCGACCGAACCGCCGTCGCTGGTGACTGTGTAGTTTTTAGTCCCGGCGGAGTCCGGGCTTCTGCTTAAACTATGGCGCAAGCCCGCCGATACACCCGGCGGGAGCGAGCAGTTTCGGCCCTAGAAAAAAACAAAAAATCAGGCAAGGTGGGCTACTAGTGAGCAGGTATCGTGATTCTGAAGTATCCCCGGAAGTAGAGCCGGATATAGAGTTAAACGCGCTGCAAGCGTGGTTCAACGAAGTGCTGCAAAACGACAATCCGAGAGACCGGATGGCTGTGACCGGCCAACGCCTGACCCGTGGGACTTTCGGACGTATCGCGTTACACGATTGCGCCGGCAGGGCAGAGCTGAAAGCCCCGCCTGGTAAAGCGTCGAACGACGAGTAAGCCGGGCGCCGCTGGCTGAAAAACCAGTGCTAGCGGTACAGAATGATTGGGATTTTGCAGGATCGAACCATCTGTGTGGTGGTCGAACCAATAATTAAATTGCGAATTCTAGAGTGACCGTAAGCGCCCATAACCAGCAAATCGAAGTGCTCTTGCTCAACGGTTTCAGCTATCACCGCGTCCGGCTGACCTGCTCTGACATCGGACTCCACGTTAAAGCCGTTGTCACGCAATAGTGCCACAGCACCTTCCATGCGCTTGGAGGCAGCCCCGCTGTCGCTCGCTACATTCAGAACCAGGCAGTCCAGGCCTTTGAAAATACCGCTGGCGGCGACTTGCTCGACGGCTTTGATCGAACTGGTGCCGCCATCAAACGCAACCAGCAGGCGCTTAATCGGCTGGAAAGCACGTGAGGCAACCAGAACCGGTTTGCGACTTGCGCGTACCACGCGCTCGAGATTTGAGCCCAGGTGTTCCATATCAAAGTTTGATGCCTCACCACGCTTACCGATGACGATGAGATCGGCGTCTGTTTCAAACTCCTGCATGGTGCGGATAAACTGCCCATGACGCAGCGTGGTGGTAACCGATTCGACACCGTGTTCGGTGACGCGCTGCGCTGCATCCTCGAGAATTGCCCGGCCGCGCTTGTTAACCAGACGTGCCTTCTGGCCGTCCAGTTCGGCGAGTTCTTCCAGCAGTGCGGTGCGTGCGCCCAGGCCGATACTGCCGCTGAGGTCGGCGGTGTCAGCAGCGCCCTCACGTCTGCCAAGCACGTGCAGTAACTCCACCGAGGCGTTACTGCGTGTGGCGATCCAGGCGGCATGATCACAAACGCTTTGGGAGTACTTTGAACCGTCGATAAGAGCCAGTAATTTATTCATGCCTAGTGCTCCATCATTTGTTCGAGCGCACCGGGTTTATCGTGAATGCCAAGCTCGTCGACTATCGTTTCACTGGCCTTATTAAGCCCTATTATTTCCACTTCTGCCCCCTCACGACGAAACTTCAACACAACCATATCCAGCGCTGCAACACTGGATATATCCCAGATGTGAGCCTGGCTGACGTCGATGATGACCTTTTCCAACGCCTCTTTGAAGTCAAAGGATGCATTAAAATCATCCACTGAGGCAAAAAATAATTGCCCTTCCACCAGATAGGTGCGTTCGGTGCCGCCTTCTGACAACTCAGAGGTGACCCGAAACAGCTGGGAGATCTTCCAGGCGAAGAAAATACCCGAGAACAATACTCCGACAAGCACCCCGATTGCCAGATTGTGGGTGGCGACCACAACAATGACCGTCGCCAGCATCACGGTGGAGGAACTGCGCGGGTGCTCTTTGAGGTGCTTGATCGAAGACCAGCTGAATGTACCGATGGATACCATGATCATAATCGCTACCAGCGCTGCCATCGGTATCTGCTTCACCCAGTCGCCCAGGAAGACGATCATAATCAATAGAAACACACCGGCACACATGGTCGACAAGCGCCCGCGGCCGCCGGACTTGACGTTGATAATCGATTGGCCAATCATCGCGCAACCGGCCATGCCGCCAATGAAACCGGTGGCTGTGTTGGCGATACCCTGGCCGATGCACTCGCGATTTTTATCACTGGTGGTGTCGGTGAGTTCGTCGATGATTGAGGCGGTCATCAATGATTCCAGCAGGCCCACGGCAGCTACCGCGATGGAGTAGGGCAGGATGATCATCAGTGTTTCGAGTGTCAGCGGTATTTGCGGTAGCAGGAAAATTGGCAGGGTGGACGGAAGTTCTCCCATGTCGCCGACAGTGCGCAGATCCAGCTGCAGGCCGATTGATACGATGGTAAGAATGATAATGCACACCAGTGGCGACGGTATCGCGTTAGTGACGCGGGGCAACAGATAAATGATGGCCAGACCAGCCGCCACCATTACGTAGGTTAAATAAGGGACATTGGTCAGTTCGGGCAACTGGGCCATGAATATCAATATTGCCAGTGCATTCACAAAGCCTGTCATCACCGACCGTGAGATAAAGCGCATGAAGTAGCCAAGCCGGAAAATGCCGGCCACCACCTGTATCAGGCCGGCCAGCACGGTGGCGGCCAATAGATATTGCAAGCCGTAGTCTTTGACAAGGCTGCCCATCAGCACTGCGGTGGCGGCAGTTGCGGCGGAAATCATTCCCGGGCGTCCGCCTGTGATGGAGACGATGACAGCAATCGAAAATGACGCGTACAGGCCGACCTTGGGATCGACACCGGCGATGATGGAAAAGGCAATCGCTTCGGGAATTAGTGCCAGCGCGACGACGAGACCCGCAAGTACGTCAGCCCGGATGTTCCCCAGCCACTCAATACGTAGTTGGGATAACTGGTCAGTTCTCAATGGATGCTCCGGTACAAGGATAGATAAATTCGGTGTGGCAGATAGGGTGGAAACAGATGCGGCGGGGCTTACGGGACGATGGAACAACGGTATGAGCGCCGGAATTCCGGCGTGCGCCTGCGTCTGCTGTGTCTGTCTGGCAGCGCGACAGCCGGACAAGTGCACTCAGGCGAATGTTCTCGTACTTCTGCTCAGACAAGCGCGCGAGTATAGCAGTCACTGCACAAACTCAGTCGCTTAATCGGGAATAAGACTTATCTTTCTGAACGTCTTGTATTTTTGAGTGACGGGGTTGCAAAGTGTTTGACCGCGCAGGAATCTGTCAATAAGCGGACAGTTGCCAGAAACGGGCCTGTTTCCGGCTAACAGACGGAAGCGGAAACAGTGCCGTGCTTCTGTCTGCATTCTGCTGCAGTACCAGCGACCGCTCAGCCACACCGGGAATACAGATGATCGGTCGCTGTGTGACACCACGATGCATTGGAGAAGCCGCCGCCGCGCTGCGCAGAAAGAAAATAGAGCTAATGCAAAAGCCCACCGCCGGATGTGTTGATATTACGTTGGCGGATGTCGTGGTGTAGTTCAGTGCGGCAAATGTTTGCACAGGCCGCCTAGTCGGTCGGTAGGCGTGTGGTTTGCCAGGCAACCATTTTCCAGTCACCATCCTGCAGTGCCCAAATCTGCAGAAATCGGCCGGTGAAGTCGCGTTCCCTGCCATCGACGATCACATGTATACGCAGGTCGCCATTGACGATTACGGTGTCACCGAAGTGTCGATAGTCGCGGCGTGAAGTCTCGAGATGCTGATATCTGTAGTAGCCGTTGCGCAGCCGTTCCAGATACACCGTCCGATCTTCGTCCGTGCCACTGGCGTGCACATAGCGCAGCGTGGAGCCGATGTATTGCTCAACGGTGTCGATATCGCCACTGAGCATTGCCTGCTGGCGCTGATTGTCACGATCTGTGATGGTAGTAAAAATAGCGTCAGCAGTCATTGGCGTTACCTGTAATAGAATTATTTTGTAAACTGTACCGCTGTTGCAGTCAGGCCAGTGCGGCACTGCATCGTCGAGGTAATCAATGAGTCCGATAATGACAGATACCAGAGTAAGTCGACACCGTAAACTTCCGCGAATTGCCTGGGGGCTTGGCTATGGCGGAGTCATTCCGTTTGTCGGTCTGGCAGCAGCAATAGTGTTGAATATTAGCCTGGTGCCGTTGGGCGTTGCAGATCCGGTGCAGGCACTGCTGGGTTATGGCGCGGTCATTATCAGCTTTATTGGAGCGGTGTACTGGGGTGTCGCTCTGAGCGGGGTCGGTGACGAAGGGCAGACCCGGCGTATGTATATTTATAGCGTTTTACCGGCGCTTGCCGGCTGGGTAATGCTGCTGCTGCCGCAACGTGTTTCGTTGATCGGGATGGCCTTTATCGTGGGGTGTCTGTACTTGATTGATCGCAGATTTCTATTTCGCGTTATTGATTCGGATTATCAAATTTTACGTGCACGTTTAAGTTTGACTGTCGGGCTGTCTCTACTGGTGGCCGGTGTGTTTTCCTGACTGGAGTGGCTCTCTTGTCAAGGGGGGAATGCATAGCCCGATAGCGAGCATTGCCATGTGCCCGCCGGATTTCCTCTTCCAGTGGTGAGTAATAGCTGCCTAAAATTTCCGCGGCAGGGTGGTGGTGTCGATGGTTGCTTCAGCCACCGGCAATACGCGGCAGCAAATATATCTCGCTGCCTTCGGGAAGTGTCTGGCTCCAGTCGTCCTGGTAAATCACCCCGTCGATCGAAACAGAAATACCTTCGTCGATAAAAGGCTGCATTCGTGGAAACTGCTCTTCAAGCTTCCGGAATAGCTCGCGGATCGATTTGGCCTCGATAGTCACTGAGGCCGCGCCGCCCGCTGACGGGCGCAGAGCGCCCCATAGAAACACCTCAGCCATTTTCGTAGCACCAGCATCGCCCGCAGGCCAGCCGGACAGAGTGTATCGATTTATTGAAATTCATGGTCCGACTGCGGTGTTCCGTCGGCACCGACGACGGTGTCGGTGCCGGTGGTTCACGTCAGTGGCCGAATGGCTCACAAGGCTGGTTCTTCATCGCTGGCTTCACTGTGTTTCTCCAACGCATCCAGGATACGTGGTGGAGACATGGGGACATGAGTCATGCGTACCCCGGTGGCATTCGATACCGCGTTACCAATTGCTGCCAGTGGCGGCACGATGGAGGTTTCGCCAACGCCTCTGATGCCGTAGGGATGGTTGGGGTTGGGGATCTCGAGGATCTGAGTGTCGATCATTGGCAGGTCGGAGCAAACCGGAATTCTGTAATCGAGGAATCCTGGGTTTTGCAGGCGTCCGTCTTCGCCATAGATGTATTCTTCATTGAGCGCCCAGCCGATACCTTGCGCAGCACCGCCCTGGAACTGACCTTCAACATAGGTGGGGTGGACCGCCTTGCCAGCGTCCTGGATGACGGTGTAGCGGACCACGCGAGTCGATCCCGTTTCAGGGTCGACTTCAACATCGCAGATGTGCGTTGCGAACGATACTCCGGCGCCGTCGGCAACAATCTGTGCGTGTCCGGCGATAGGGCCACCGGTTTTCTCTGCGGTTGCAGCAATTTCTGCGATCGACAGCGGTGCGTTGTTGTTCTTGCCGGTGGCGTGTGCGTGGCCGTCCTGCCAGATCACTTTATCGACTGGAATATCCCAGATTTGCGCGGCTCTTGCGCACATGTCTTCGATAGCGATTCGGCACGATTTTATCGCCGACATTGAGCTTGCGAATGTGCCGCGGCTACCGTCTGTCATTTCGTTGTAGCCGAGCGAGCCTGTGTCACCGATGACGGCTTTGACTTTGTCGTACGGAATGCCGAGTTCTTCGGCAACAACCAGTGACAGAGATGCGCGCGCACCACCAACGTCGATTGTGCCCACCGTCAGAGTGGCGGTGCCGTCGATACCGATATTAAGATTAGTGCATGACTGGCCGCCGAAGTTGAACCAGAAACCGCAGGCCATACCGCGACCCTGGTTTTCACCAAGTGGTGCTTTCATGTGCGGGTGGTTTTTCGCGGCTTCAAGCGTGGGGCCAATGCCGATAGGGCCATAAACGGGGCCGTAGGAGGATTGCGTGCCTTCTTTAGCTGCATTCTTGATCCGCATTTCCACTGCATCCATGCCGATTTTTTTTGCCAGCTCGTCGATCATGCTTTCAACCGCGAAAGCAGCCATGGGCGCAGAGGGCGCTCGATAGGCAGTGGTTTTAGGGCGATTGACCAGCACTTCCAGGCCTACCGTTTTGACATTTTCAAGCTCATAACAAGCAAAGGCGGTCATTGCCCCCAACATTGCCCACGAGCCGCCCCACGGGCCACTGGTGTAGCGCAGTTCGGCTTCCCCAGCGGTAATGATGCCGTCGTTAGTGACGCCGATTTTGATGTCGATGGACGTGGCGCTGGTTGGGCCCGAAGCACGAAACACCTCTTCGCGAGTCATGACCAGCTTAACCGGGCGATTTGCCTTGCGTGACAGAGCCAAGGCGACGGGCTCCAGCCAGATGTGCGTTTTTCCACCGAAGCCACCACCGATTTCGGAGGAGGTGACGCGTAGCTTGGCCACATCCATGCCCAGCATCTGGGCGCATTGCTGGCGAAACACAAAGTGCCCTTGGGTGCAAACCCAGAGTTCGCCATTGCCGTCGGGACTTACGCTGGCGACACAGGCGTGCGGCTCAATGTAGCCCTGGTGAGATTGCTCCGTGCGGAAGTTGCGTTCAATGATGACGTCGGCTTTCTTGAAGCCTTTGTCTACATCACCATGGCCAAACTCACTGCGCCTGGAAATATTAGACGCTTTGGTGGGGGCTGGATCGACACCGGCTGTTTTGCAGTTGCGGTTGATCACAGGGGCTTTGTTGGCGACCGCCAGGTCAACATCCGTGACGTGCTTCAGTAGTTTGTATTCAACATTGATAAGCTTCAGGGCGGCTCTGGCAGTTTTTGCATCAACGGCGGCGACTGCAGCGACAGCGTGACCGTCGTAATACACTTTTTTGCGAGCCATGCAGTTCTCGAGAATTTCGGCCAGCTCTGTATCGGTTTTGCTGATGTCTTTAAAATCTTTGCTGGTGATAACCGATTTGACGCCCGGCAGTGCTTCGGCTTTGGAGGTGTCGATGCTTTTTATCGAGGCATGTGCATGTGGGCTGCGCAGGATTAATCCAACCAGTTGCCCGGGCATGTCGAAGTCGGCGCCGTAGCGGGCGCGCCCGGTGACTTTATCAATACCGTCAGGGCGAACCGGCCGCGTGCCGACAGATTTGAATTCACGTTTGGTGAAAGGAGTTTCTTTACCCATGGAATTAAGCCCTTCTCATTTGTGCGGCGGCGTCTTGCACGGCGCGGACTATTTTGTCGTAGCCCGTGCAGCGACACAGGTTGCCGGCCAGTGCGTAGCGGATTTCTGATTCGGTGGGGTTGGGGTTTTTTTCCAGCAGGACCTTTGCCGCAACCAGAAACCCGGGAGTGCAAATGCCACATTGGAGTGCAGCATGCTCAAGAAACTTCTGCTGCAGCGGGTGCAGTTTTTCACCATCACTCATGCCTTCAACCGTTTCGATAGAACGGCCTTGCGCTTCTGCGCCGAGTACCAGACAGGAGCACACCAGTGCACCGTCAAGAGTGATACTGCAAGCGCCGCAATCGCCGGTGCCGCAGCCTTCTTTGACGCCGGTCATCGAGAGTCGGTTGCGCAGTGCGTCGAGCAGGGTTTCATCAGCTTCACAGCTGAAGTCGGTTGCGTCACCATTGATGGTGGTAGAGACGAGCATAGCCATTATTTTTTTCCTCCGGCACGGGCATAGGCGCTTTCAGCGGCGCGTCGGCCAAGCACTGCGGCAACTTTGGTTCGGTAAGCGACGGTGCCGCGTTTGTCATCAATCGGGTTACAGGCGGCCGAGCAGGCACTTGCCAGTTTTGCGAGTGCTGCATCGTCGAGTGTGGTGCCGATAATCGCCTTGGCAGCGGCAGGTACCAGCAACGCCCTGGGGGCAACAGCGCCGAGTGAAACACGAGCGTCTTTGATCACGCCTTTGGCGCCAAGGGTCAGGTTGACGGCTGCACTGACAACGGCAATATCCATTTCGGTGCGGGGTGTAAATCTCAGGTAGGCGTCAGCGGACTTTGCGCTGCGTGCCGGTAACCGAATGGACTCAACGACTTCGCCTTTTTTCAGTGATGTTTTGCCCGGCCCGGTACCGATTTTGGCAACATCGACGTCACGCTCGCCTTTGGGTCCGTGAACGACTGCGACGGCATTGGCGGCGATCAGGGCAGGCACGCTGTCTGCGGCCGGAGAAGCGTTGCACAAATTACCGACGATGGTGCAGCGCCCCTGAATCTGATCAGAGCCAATCAAGTTGGCAGCCTCCACCACACCTGGCCAGGCTTTTCTAAGTGCCACATGCTCACCGAGTTTGGCACACGATACGGCTGCCCCGATGATGAAACCGTCAGCCGTTTTTTTGATACCGTTCATCTGCTTGATGTGTTTTATATCGACGATGACATCGGGCTCAACGTAGCCACCTTTCATGCGAACCAGCAGATCGGATCCGCCGGCCAGCACATGCACACTTCCTTTGGACTTTGACAGTAGCGCGACGGCGTCAGCGGTATTCTCCGGAGCAAGATATTGCAATGTCTTTTCCTGTTAGCAATCGACCTCGCAAGTGTGTTTCATCTCTGGTGCAGGGTCAATAGATGATAAGCCGTGGTTTGCGGCGGGGGCGGTTGTCCAAAGCGTCGGCCGTTGTGCTGCGCCGTGTCGTGCCCTGGACCATAATGCAGTACCGATCGGTTTCCTCTACAGTGTCCCGCATGATGCACCCCGTACTCTACAGTTTCAGACGTTGTCCCTATGCCATTCGTACCCGCATGGCACTGTTGATTGCCGGGCAGATGGTTGTGGTCAGAGAGGTACTGTTGCGGGAAAAACCTTGTGCCATGCTGACGGCGTCGTCAAAAGGAACCGTGCCGGTGTTGGTGATGCCGGACGGCGGTGTGCTGGAAGAGAGTATTGACATCATGCACTGGGCACTTCGGAACGCAGATGATCCAGCGTTGTTATCGGGGAGGGCTGGCAGTATGACGGTGCAACAAGCGCTTGTTGATCGTAATGATCGTGAATTTAAACACTGGCTTGACCGCTATAAATACCATGTGCGCTTTCCCCAGGCGGAGCAACTGTACTATCGCCGGCAGGCAGAAACGTTTCTGCAGTTGCTGGAATCGCACCTGTGTAGTCACCGATTTTTGTTTGCCGACGAAATGCTGTTTGCCGATGTCGCACTGATGCCGTTTGTCCGGCAGTTTGCGGCGGTCGAACCGCAGTGGTTTGATCAGTGCGACTACAACAGGGTGCGAGGCTGGCTGAATCGGCTGACGTCAACTGCGGTATTCAAGCGCGCAATGAAAAAGCAGATTGTCTGGGACGCTGACAATTCAGCTGAAACCCAGTTTTTGCTTAATCCCCTGTCCGGCTCAATGTCTTAAGCGCATTGAACTCAAACCCGTTGCCGTATGTGGCGGTTCGGGGCTGAAAGTGACATCGATTGCCGACCGGTCTGATAAAGCCAGCCAGGTTATTCTCGTATAACAGTCGCGCGCTGATGGGGCGGTTTTATCGAAGCTGTCGCTGCCTGCGCTGAGATTTAGGGTAAACTATCCGGCGCGGGCTGAAACTTTTTCTGGTGTCGCCCCCTATCGGGACGCCGCTGCTTTTCACCGCAGTTTTGCCTGTGATTAAAACAGCAAAAGCCGCACCTGCGGGTGTCTGTAGAAATCGATAGCCTATGCCGGCCAGGCGGATGCGCCTGATCGCTTGAAAATACCCCGCGGAAGCATAATCCCTGAATTCTGCTTCCTTGAATTTATACCGGAAACCTGATGGCGCAGCTTTCATGAGACTCACCACGCAAGTTCGCTTTGCTCTGTTGTTCATTGTTGTGATGGGCATGGCCAGCGTTGCTATATCGGTCTGGAGTTTTTATCAGTCCAAGGTGTACATAGAACGAATCAATCTGGCCAACAGTGAATACAACACATTGCGTTTACTGGAGAGTCACACCTATCAGCTTTTCAAACGCTATACCGACGCACTGCTTGACAGTGACGAGAGGCCTGATGACTCCTCGGACAAACCGTCGGAACAAGCCCAGGCGCTGGTGCTGCTGCTCAGAGAAGATATTGCGACTGCGCGTGCAGTCATTCAGGAGGAGATCGACCTGATAGGCCCGCGCGAGATTGCAAAACTGGAAGCGCTCGATGATATCGAATTAAATGTAGAACTTCTTGTGCAGCGGCTTGAACGCCTGCGCTCCGGACAGGAGGCCGGTGAGATTGATGTTACCTGGGCTGATCTGTCGGCAATTATTGAAAGCGATATTAATCGTGAGTTTAAACGACAGACTCAATTGGCGCTTGCGCAGGGTTCGCTGGAAATAGAAAACACGCTCGAAAGCGTGGATCGGGAAATGTTCCGATTTGAGGTATTCTCCATATTGTTTGCAGCGATTGCGGTGGCCGCTGCCTTTGCCAGCGTCAGCATCATGAGGGCCCGGATAAGCCGTCCAGCCACCAATTTGTTGCGCGGAGTGCGGGAGTTCGGCGAAGGTAATCTGGGCTACCGTACCGGTCTTAGTGGAGTAGACGAGATTTCAACTATCGGCATGACATTCGATCTCATGGCTCAGCGAATAGGGGAAAAAACACAGGCGCTGGCGTCTGACAACCAACATCTTGAGGAGGTGGTTGCAGACCGTACGCGTCAACTGGAGCGGCTGCTCGGAGAGGTGCGGCGGGTGGACAACAAGCGCCGCAAAATGATGGCGGATGTCAGTCATGAGTTGCGCACACCGCTTACGATCATCAAGGGCGAAGCTGATATTGCTTTGCGAGGTGTGGAAAAGCCAGTCGAAATATATCGCGATGCACTGGATCGCGCCCGTGAGGCGGCGACCCACACGGCTCGAATTGTCGATGATCTATTGTTTGTTGCACGCTCGGAAACCGGTGACACACAGTTAACCGTTGAATCAACGGATCTCTATAGTGTGGTCGCGGAGACCGTCAATAGTTTTGCCCGCGATATAAGCCTTACCAGCGACGTAGACTCCGCCGACATTCAGGGTGATTCCGGTCGCATACGACAAGCGCTGCTGGTACTGCTGGAAAACGCCAGACACCATGGACAATCGGAGGTTTCGGTGCATTTGACGCAGGCGCAGGACGGGTATTCAGTGGCCATCGAAGATAGTGGGCCCGGTATGTCGGCGGCTGACAAGCAACATGCATTTGAGCGTTTTTATCGGGGTTCTGATGCTGCCAGACGCTACAAAGAAGGCACAGGTCTAGGGTTGCCTGTGGCGCAGTCGATTGCCGAGGCTCACGGTGGCAAGATCAGCCTCGAGGACCGCTCAGGCGGTGGGTTGAGGGCGGTACTGTATCTGCCCTCCAAACCTGTGTTGAGGGTTGTCGCTTGAATATTTTACTGGTGGAAGATGAAAGCCGCGTTGCCGATTTTATCTCCCGGGGATTGAGGTCTGAAGGTTGGACGGTGGAGCATGCGCTGACCGGGGAGATGGCGCTTGAGTTTCTGGCAGCAAGTGAATTTAACGTTGTTATTCTCGATTTAATGTTGCCTGGTATTTCCGGTCAGGATGTCTGTCGCAAAATGCGCGCGCGCAAAGACTACACACCGGTTCTGATGCTTTCTGCGCTTGATGCCACCGATGAGCGTGTAGAGGGTTTGCGGCTGGGTGCAGACGACTACCTGGTCAAACCGTTCGATTTCGACGAGCTCGTTGCACGGGTCGGTGCGCTTGATCGACGTCACAATGCCTTCATTGCTGACCCGGATGCTGACGTACTCAAGTACCAGGGTATCGAATTTAACACTCGTTCTTTGGTGGTAAAGGTCGACGACATCGAAATAGACATGACCTCCCGTGAGCGCGGTATGCTGTTACTGTTTTTATCCAACGAGGGTAGAGTACTGGGTCGAGAGCGTATCCTGAATTCGGTCTGGGCAGCACAGGAAGATCCACTCACTAACGTGGTCGACGTCTATGTCGGCCGCTTGCGTAAAAAGCTCGGGCGTTGCGGTGAGCTAGTACAGACCGTTCGCGGGCATGGCTACCGTTTCGGGTCGTAACGGCGATCTTAAGCGGGCGGGAAACCAACGTCAGACTGCAATACAGAAACAAACCGTTGTGATCGCTGGTGTTAATTGAACATCAGTTTGCATCAGGCAGCGTTGCTGTTCAGAGTAAGGGTTTTCAACCCTGAGAGGAACCATGGTCAAAAGCGCCGCACAGGCCCACGCCTGCGATCATATATCCGCGCACCAACGCGACCTGTCCGACTGGACTTCAACCATTTTTAACTATGGTGAAACTGCCTGGCGTGAGTATCAGTCAGCGGCGTGGTATGTGAGCCTTTTACGCGAACAGGGGTTTACGGTGGAGGAGGGTTCCGCCGGCATGCCGACAGCGTTTTGTGCGCAGTGGCAAAATGGTGCCGGTCCGGTGGTTGGCCTGTACGCCGAATACGACGCTGTACCGGGGAATTGTCAAGCGCCGGTGACCCACAGAGCGGCCCGTGATGGCCTTGGGTATCATGCCGGTGGCCATACTGATCCACATTCCGCACTGGGCGTCAGTGGTTTGGGTGCGTTACTGGCCGTTAAATCTGCTATGCAACGTTATGGAATCACCGGCGGTTTGCGTTTTACCGGTGAGCCTGCCGAGAAGGTTCGAGGCTCTAAACCGATTCATGCGGCTGCCGGTTATTACGATGGATTGGCGGCGATGATCTCTTTTCATCCGTTCTATATGCTGCCGCTGTGCAATACCGTCAGATGGGATACCCATTGCGGTGCGGCGTATTCAATGGTGTACCGGTTTACTTGCGATGACCCCGGGAATTGGGGGCATGGCGACGGCGCGCCGATTCCACAGTCGCACAGTGCAGTACGGGCACCCGGTGCCAATGACGCGCTGATGATGATGTACCTGTCCAGCAAAGCTCTGCGCGATTCCATGTTGCCGCATCAGGGCGGTTGGTCAATCTCCGAAGCTATTCTCACCGCCGGGCAGGCCACCGCTGATAATCTGCCCGCAGCGCTGGCAGAAATCCAGTACATGATACGGGTGCCGGAGATAGCGATGGCCGAGCAAGTGACAGCGGTACTGGATAAAAATGCTGCTGCGGCGGCAGCGATGTCAGGATGTCGGTGGGAGAGACAGTGGGTCAGTAAAAGTCGCCCGGGCCTGGCAAATCATACTATGGCATCGGTTGTCTGGGAGTGCCTGCAGTCAGAGGGTGCACCACACTGGGATGATGAGGCTCGGGCTTTAGCCAGAGAGATCCAATCCAGTGCCGGTCATGCAAAGATGGACGATCCGTTTCTAGCCGAGTGTCAGCAACTCATCAGTCCGCAACAGGCGGAAGCGATTCTACGTCAGGATCTGCCCCCATCGCAGTTAAATTCAACCTCGGATGACTACACAGATATGACCTGGCATGCGCCGACGGCAAGGTTTTACATTGCCCGTCCAGCACTTCGTGCAGCGAGTGGCAAAGGCTATCCGTCGTGGGTGATGAATGCGCTTGGTGGTATTCCCGAAACCATCGATCCGATGGTGCAAACAGCCGCTAAAGTGATAGCGGGGGCAGCATTACGTGTTTTGGAGGACCGTCTGGTAAGAGAGGCGGCGGCCGGCGAGTTTGTCCGCCGAACCGGCGGGGGGATAGGCGGAGACAACTGGGTAGCACCGCTGTGCGATTATGAACCGCCGATTCATTTGCGCTGGCCGGAGTACATTGAAACGGTCCGGGGGCGGGACTGGTGGATACCAGCATGAAAGGTTTTTAGGCGAACGTTGTGCCTCTGAGTGCTGCTGAACGGGGCACCATGGGTGCCCCGTCTTTAGTCCGTCAACTAGTCGCAGAAATCGCTGGCGGCCAGTTCACTTAGAAAAGCGTCAGCAATTCTAGCGTCACCGGAGGCGTTAGGGTGAATCAGGTCAGTCGTCATGTCAGAGGCTGTGTAGCCACTGCGCACGTCGACCAGGTGAAGTTGGGAGTTGCCTGCCGAGTTGATCCACAACTCGATCGCATCGCCGAGATCGTCGATGTCGCTGCTGATATCGGAATTGCTGGAGTTGCCGAACCATGGAATAACATTGGCGACGAAAATTTCTGCATCGGGGTTGGCTGCGAAGATTTTTGCTGCCAGCTCCTGTAACTCTGAAATGGTTCCGCCACTGCCATTCGCCTTGTAGGCACCAGTTACCGGCTGGCTGTTGTTTAAATCGTTTGAGCCGAGATGAACCAGTACAACGTCTGGATTCTGAGCGCTCATGATGGCATTAATACCTGGGTTGCCCTCTGAGGCATTGCCTTCAACAAAGTAGTCCACCCGATGACCGGAGTAGCCTTCATGCGGGGACTCAAAACCCGTTGGTGTGTCGTTTTCTGTGCGACTGCCAACCATCTGGTAGTGACAACCAGTCAGGTCGAAGTCGTCGATGAGAGGTTTGCGATAGCTTTTCTCACCAAACACACCTTCTGTGATTGAATCACCGAGCGGCATGATTTTTACCTCGACTGAGAAACGGAAAACACCGATGGTCCAGAGTCCGGTGCCCGTTGAATTACGAGCTTTCATCCACCACCGATATTCACCGGGTTTGAAATTGCCGGGGAATGAGTATGAGCAGGTGCCAGAGCCAGAGGAGCAATTAGCGTTTGCCGCACTGATCCAGATGCTGCTGGTTGGATTGCCGTCTTCATCGTGGTACTTGATCAGATAATCATCTACACCGGACTGTGCAGCCCACTTGAACACAGGTGTATTGTCGTTCAGCAATACAGGGGTCGATGCACCTGGGCTGCCTGAATCAATGCCAGTGAGTACAACCCGGCTCGGGACGGATGGTTCGCCGGAATCGACGGTGAAAAATATGCCGGGTTTTGTCCATGGTCCTTTCTGGCTGGGTGAACTGGAGGCATTAATCGCGCGGATCCACCACCGGTAAGTGCCATTTTGAAGCGGAAATGGTGGAGTGAGGCGACAGATCGCCGCGGTTGAACAGCTCGCTGCTGATGCGGAGTACCATTTGTTGCGAATGACCGGATCACCGCTTTGAGTGCGAACCCACAGGCCGTAGTGGGTGGCGCCGGCAACAGCTTCCCATTCATAAGTGGGCTCGTTGTCAGCAACGGTGCCCGTTGGCGCGAGCTCGACGACGGGGTCGGGAGCGGCAATTGCTGCACCTGCGCCCAGCAGCCAGGCGGTGGCGAGCAGTTTGGTGAAAATATTCAAGTGTGTACTCCAGTGTTAATCGGCTGTTGTCCACCTGCCACAGGCAAACAAATTACGGCTTTATTAATACAGCCCCGTATAGTCGGTTAATTCGACACATCAGAATAGGAAATAGGTCGCAGATTAATGTTCAAAAACGGTTCAATTAGCATACTGTGTGGTAATGCTGATTCGGTTGAACCGTAGATCTTTCCGGGGGTGTGCCGGGGAAAAGTCTTGCTTTTGAAAAAATGGAATGGTTTGCTGGATTGCTACTTGTTGGTAGGCAAACTATTCGAATCCAGTGGCCGTTGGAGGAGAGGCAGTCACAGCGAGGTCGCAGGGGGAGATACTTTCGTTACGCGGTGAGGTACGACGACCTCACCGCTGATTGGTGGTTCACCGGTCATTTGCAGTAAATAGCCGGATTGTGCCGGGATAATTTACCGGTTCGGGGTGTCAGACGTCGTCTGCGTCATCGACCACAACCTGGCCGGTTGCGCGACGCCAGAGGATCGCGCCAGACAAGCCAATGCCGAGGAAAACACTGTAGAGGATTAGCCCGAGCCATTGCAGAGATGCAGCATTGCCAGCGGTTACCCAGCCTTCCTGCAGTGACAGATAAGCCAGTGCTGCAAACAATATCAACACAATGACAGTGCCAAGCATGCCCAGGGCTTTCCATGCCGCGATCAGAAGCGCAATGTTCAGCAGAATGGCAATGATCGCTGTCAGAATGACCCAGGCGTCTGTGGGGTTATCGTTGTTATAAACCCAATGGAAAATTGATTTACCGCTCGGATTGTACGTGGCGAAAACGATTATGGCTGCAACCAGTACCCGCACCAGCAGCACGCCGGGTGAAGAATCCTGTAACGCTTTGATCATGAGTGTTTGATGTCCGATGGTTTAAAAGTGTGAGTGGGACGCTAGCAAAATTAACGAGCAGCATTCCCGGATTTGTCAGCTCTGTAACGCAGTTGGTAAGGGAGACAATCTGCCATGCCAGTATAAATATAGTTCAAAGGTGAGTCAGAGCGTGGCGTAGCGAATAATCCGCCACCGCAATTGATTCACGGTGTGGCCACACGATGCAGAGTTCTGCAGTGCAGACCACTGGTTTGTCTTGCGTTGTACCCGACAGGTGATAGCCGTATTGATCTCTCTTGCGTCTTATTATAGCCGGTCCTGTTAATGCCCGGTTAGAATCCTGTGATCACCGGACAGTACATTTTTCAGTGAAGTTCTTCGTGACGCCTGGCGATGTGCTTGAGTTACCGGCAAAGTCGTGTTGGACGGTGATATCGCATGAGGATGATCACCACTCCGGTGTTGGCAGCAGCTGTGTTTCGGCCGAGTTCTCTGTTAAGGGAAAACGCCTGCTTTCATAACCTGCCCCGACACTGTTTTACCGAGTTCGCCCTCCAGCCACTTTGCGGCCTCAATAGCAGACGGTAATGAAACACCGGTGCTGATACCGGATCGCTCCAGCATATAGACCAGGTCCTCGGTGGCGATGTTACCGGTAGCTCGAGGGGCGAACGGACAACCACCAACACCTCCGAAACTGGAATCGAGTGCCGTCACGCCCGCTTGAACACCAGCCCAGGCATTCGCGATGCCGGTGTTGCGGGTGTTGTGAAAATGCAATCGCAACGGCACGTCCGGGAACACTTGTCGCACCGCATCAATGCGCTCAGCTACGTCTTTGGGAGTAGCCACTCCGATGGTATCAGCCAACGCGATTTCGAAGGGCTCAGCCTGCATGCACCGTTTGACGACGTCGACCAGCCGGCTGATGGAAACTTCGCCCTCGAACGGGCAGCCAAACGCGGTAGCTATCGAGACGCCTATCTTTATCGGTGATCGATTGCTGTCAGTAACTTCGTGCAGTGCTTTTATGGTGTCAGCGGTGCTGGCACCTTGATTGCGCTCACTGAAAGTATCGCTCGCGACTACCACAAAATTGGCTTCGTCGAGCTCGGCGTTGGCGGCTCGCTCAAAGCCACGTTTATTCAGCGCCAATCCGATAAACCGGGTGCTGGCGTTTCTCGGCAGACGCGCCGCTATTTCATCGGCGTCGGCCATTTGTGGCACGCGCTTGGGATTGACAAAACTGGTGACTTCAATGCGTGATGCGCCAGAATCGATGGCGCGATTGATTAACGCCAGCTTGGTGTCGGTTGACAGCATTTTTTTTTCATTTTGAATGCCGTCACGCGGAGCGACTTCAATTATTTCAACCGTCTGTGCCATGATGTGCCTTTGCTTGGGTTTCTATAGAAGTAAGCGATGCGTGTTTGGTCGAACCCGCCGGCCCGCGTTGTGCCCAACCCGGGCTTAGTGTTCGATCTCTGCTTCACGCATACCGATCAGATACAAAATACCATCCAGTCCCACATTGCCAAATGCGTTTTTGGCTTGCTCGCGAACTTTGGGTTTAGCGTGGAAGGCAATACCCAGTCCGGCGACCCTCAGCATCGGGATGTCATTAGCACCGTCGCCAACCGCGATTACCTGTTCCAGCTTGATGCCTTCGGCATCGGCGATCGAGCGGAGTAATTCTGCCTTGCGTGCCTCGTTGACGATATCGCCGACAACCTGGCCGGTCAACCTGCCATCATTGACTTCAAGGGTGTTGGCATGAACATGGTCAATCCCGAGCTGGCTGGCCAGCTTATCTGCAAACCAGGTAAAGCCCCCCGAGATAATGGCTGTTTTATAGCCGAGCCGGTTAAGGTTACTCAGCAGGCTTTCAGCGCCGTTGCTTATCTCGAGATTGTCGTAGATTCCCTGTAGTGTCGATTCCGGTAACCCGCGCAGCAACGCCAGGCGCTCTCTGAAGCTGGTGTTGAAATCTATCTCACCGTTCATCGCGCGCGCGGTGATTGATGATACTTGTTCGCCGACACCGGCCGCGTCAGCCATTAAGTCGATAACTTCGCCCTGTATCAGGGTGGAATCCATGTCGAAGCAGACTAGTCTTCGGGTACGCCGCCAGATGTTATCTTCTTGAATCGCTATGTCTGCTTCAACGTCGTGGCTGAGTGACAGGCAGGCGGTGCGTAGTTTGTCGATGTCGCCATGTAAATGGGTGACACGAATTTCCACAGCAATAAGAGATTGCTGCTCAGTTTGCGAAATTGGATACCGGGGGGAAATACGCTGAATGCTTTTGATGTTCCAGCCCGATGTACTCAGTAGCTCGGTCACCCGGGAAATCAGGTGAGCGCTGAGCCGGCGTCCTAATAACGTAATTATCTGTCTGTCATGACCGGTGCCTGCCACCCAGTGCTTGTATTCTGTTTCGCTGATGGGCGTGAAATAGATATTCAGGTCGAGCTCATGTGCCTTGAACAACAAATCTTTAAACAGTGTGTCTGAGGCCGGAGCGTTGCTGTTGTCAGGCTGAACATCGACCAGCATGCCCCAGGACAGATTGTTGTGGATAACAGCCTGGTCTATGTCGAGCACGGTAATGTTGTAGCTCGCCAGAATTGAAGATAACCCGGAAGTTATACCAGGGCGGTCACGCCCTGAGACATTGATAAGTACGATTTGGCTCACGCGAGGTAAAGTCTTTGGCAGGGTAGCGGCAGGAATGGCGTAGTGTAGCATTCCTGAGTGTTGGTCTCCCTGTGTCAGTCATGATCCCCGTTGCTTAAAGTGCCTGAGCGCAGGCGTACCCGGATGACCATGCCCACTGGAAGTTGAAGCCCCCCAGATGACCGGTGACATCCACTACTTCACCGATGAAATAGAGGCCTGGCTGAGTAGTGCATTCCATTGTTCTTGACGACAGGCTGTTGGTATCAACACCCCCCAGTGTGACTTCAGCGGTTTTATAGCCCTCGGTACCTGCCGGTACAATTTCCCAGCTATTCAGATTGTCTGACACCTCTTTCAATATCAGGTTGCTGCACTCGGCAAGTGGTTTATTTTTAACGTCTGGCCACCACAAGGCTTCAAGTTCCAATACCAGATTTTTGGGTAAATGGTTTGCCAGCACGGTTCTTATCAAGCTTCTGGGGGATTGAATTCTGGCCTGCTCAAGTAGCTCGCCGGCGTTGCTGCCCGGCAACAGATCGATGGTTATCGCCTGGCCCGGTTGCCAGTAGTTTGAAATCTGCAATACCACGGGGCCGCTCAATCCCCGGTGGGTAAACAACAGGGCTTCTTCAAATGAGGTCGAGCCAAAATGAATCGCAGCATTGATAGCGTTTCCAGACAGTCGTGCAAACATGTCTTTTAATTGAGCCGAAAAGGTATAGGGCACCAGGCTCGCGCGCAGTGGCGAGACGGGCAGGCCGAACTGGCTGGCAATCTCATAGCCAAACGGTGTGGTGCCCATACTCGGTATTGACAATCCGCCTGTCGCAATTACCACGGCGTTGCAGGTCAGCTGACCGAGGCTTGTGTCCAGAATGTAGCCTGACTGATGCGGGCGTATTGTTTTGATATCGCACTTCGTCGAAATGACAGCACCGCACGCGGCGCACTCGTCGAGTAAAAAATTGAGGATATCCCGCGCTTTATTATCGCAGAATAACTGGCCGTGATTTCGTTCGTGATAGGGCACTCCATGTTCTATGACCGAGCCGATGAAATCCCAGGCGGTGTATTGCTTCAGTGCTGACTTTACAAAGTGCGGGTTATGGCAAAGGAAATTGTCGGCTGTGACATGCAGATTGGTGAAATTGCAGCGACCACCGCCTGACATAAGTATCTTGCGCCCGGCCTTGTTGCTGCGTTCCAGTACACGAACCCGTCGCCCGCGCTTACCTGCCTGCCATGCGGCCATCAGGCCAGCGGCGCCACCACCAACGACGATGGCGTCGTAGTGATCACTCAATCGGATACCCTCAACGCGTTGCAATTGGACATTATACTGTGTTGTGGCGGCGAGAAGCGGTTTCGCGTTGCAATTGCTTTTCGGCGGTATCCGTCTGGTTCGGCGGGTATCCGATTATCTGAGCACTGAATAAAGCTTGCAACTAGGCCAACGCAACGCAATCATACGGGGACAGGAGCCTGAGGGGGAGCCCGGCAATTGCACTCATGCCGCGCTGGCATTTTGATTGGTCACAGCCGATTCGCATCAAGCGTTACGCGGTTTCATTAATCATCAAGGAAAACCGGCCTGGCTGTGATTCCGTGATGCTTAACCCCACAGCACAGTCTCTCCTATCAATTTGCGAACAACACAACTGGGCAGATAATAATGAACGTTTCTGGTAAAAAAGCACTGGTTTTCGGTGGTACTTCCGGTATTGGTCTCGCTACGGCGAGGCAACTTGCAGCATTGGGCGCTGAGGTTATTGCGATCAGCCGCGATCCATCCAAGGCTGGTGATGTGCCTGCTGGTGTGACGCTGGTTAAGTGTGATGTCCGTGATCGTGATGCAATGGCGGCCTTGTTTGAGCAACATGCACCGTTTGAAATACTGATCAGTGCTGCAACCGGCGGAGATCGCGCCATTGGATCATTCATGGACATGGACATGGATGGTTATCAGGCATCTTTTGACAAGCTCTGGGGATATGCGAACGTAGTTCGCTACGGTGCCGGACATCTGACCGACGACGGATCAATCGTGTTGGTCAGTGGCTCTCCGGCGCGCAAATGCAAGCCCGGCCAGGTGGCACTGTCGTCGGTTGGCGGAGCGGTTGAGGCATTGGCCAGAGCACTGGCACCGGAGTTGGCTCCCAAACGTATCAATGTGGTATCACCGGGGGCAATTGATACCGGCATGGTGACTTTGCAGGGGGCTGAGCGAGATGCGCTGTACACAAAGATGACCGAGAATCACCTCATCCCGCGTGTTGGAACCTCCGATGAGGTTGCCGAAGCCGTTGTTTTTATGGTGACTAATGATTTTGTCACCGGCACCACGATTGATGTCGATGGCGGCCTGTTACTGGCCTGACGCGAACACCCGGCCGGTCATTGCAAGTCACCATACTTTAGCTGGTTAATGCGTACCGGAAGACACAACAGTAACGAAAAACCGGTCTATCACCCTTTTGGGCGATGTTATTAATTTAGCGTGTTGCTATCTTTAGCTCAGGTTGTTCGCAGGCACACGCGAACATCCGCAACATGGCCCGATTTTTCGATTTCACTGTGTTGCGGCTGACCCTTAAACAAGGAAGACCCGGTAACGTTTGGCTGTAAACAAGTTAGCCGTGACACGGTGGATTAATTCTGCTCTGGCGGCGATCTAAAGGATCGCCGCCTGGGTAGTTTTAACCACCATTCCTACTGGAAAGCCTGTATTCCGGTCTGCGCCCGTCCCAGAATCAAGGCATGCACATCGTGTGTGCCTTCGTAGGTATTAACCGCCTCCAGATTCATCACGTGGCGGATCACTCCATACTCGTCTGAAACACCGTTGCCCCCGTGCATATCTCTTGAGGCTCTCGCGATGTCCAGTGCCTTGCCGCAGTTGTTGCGTTTCATCAGCGAGATAAGCTCGGCAGGGGCCTGATGCTCGTCCATCAGGCGTCCCATGCGCAGGCAGCCCTGCAAGCCCAGTGATATCTCGGTTTGCATGTCGGCAAGCTTTTTCTGGATCAGCTGATTTGCTGCCAGCGGACGGCCAAATTGCTTGCGATCCAGAGTGTATTGGCGTGCCGCATGCCAACAGAACTCCGCAGCCCCCATCGAGCCCCAGGCAATGCCGTAGCGCGCGCGGTTCAGACAGCCGAACGGGCCCGCCAGACCGGCAACGTTGGGCAACAGGTTTTCCTCGGGAATTTCAACTTCATCCATCATAATCATGCCGGTGACAGAAGCGCGCAGCGAGAATTTACCGTCAATCTTCGGTGCGCTCAGGCCTTTCATGCCTTTTTCGAGCACAAAGCCTTTGATCTTGTTGTCGTGCGCTTCGGATTTAGCCCAAATGACAAATACATCGGCTATAGGCGAGTTGGTAATCCAGTTTTTAGAGCCTGAAATAGAATAGCCGCCATCGATCTTCTTTGCCCGCGTTACCATCGAAGAGGGGTCTGAACCGTGATCCGGCTCGGTCAGGCCAAAACAGCCGACCAATTCACCTGCGGCCAGACCGGGAAGATACTTTTGACGTTGCTCGTCGGTGCCGTAGGCGAATATCGGGTGCATCACCAGTGACGATTGCACGCTCATCGCTGATCGATAACCTGAGTCGACGCGCTCGACTTCCCGTGCCACCAGTCCGTAACTGACGTAGCTCGCGCCAATGCCACCGTAGGCTTCCGGAATGGTTGAGCCCAGTAGGCCAAGATCGCCCATCTCGGTAAAGATGTCGCGATCGAATTTTTCGTGTCGGTTGGCCTCGAGCACCCGGGTAGCCAGGCGATCCTGACAATAGGCGTATGCGGTATCGCGGATCATGCGCTCTTCTTCAGAGAGCTGCTGCTCGATCAAAAACGGGTCTTCCCAGTTGAGCCGGGCTGGTTTGGCCCGGGCTAGTTCCGGTGTGTTGCCGTGATCACTGGTGAGCGTCGCGCTGTCCATGGAGCCTCCGTGAGGATGTATGTCTAGTGGGGTTTAAACCACATATCATAGCGGGTTTCCGGTTGCAGTGACGGACCGCGTCTCCGGTTACCGGTGGCGGGTGTTAGCACCACGGCCTTAACGGTATGAATCCGGGTGGTGATTACGGATCGGTCAGAATCAACAGCGGCAGGCCACAGCTGGCCAATGGTCACAGATAGTCCGCGCAAGCTGTGCGATTCTGGCTACTCTTAAAGTACACCAGAATTTTTCCGGGTCCTTTTTTGTCTACTTTGTTGTTCACCACAAGCAGAGAAAGGCAGGTGTCTGTTGAATAACATCGCCGTTTGCCACCAACATGATAAAACTCAGTAATATTTGCAAAACTTATCTCATGGGTGACAACCCGGTGAGAGCGCTCGACGCTATCAGCCTCACGGTGGATAAGGGTGAGTTTGTCGCTGTGCAGGGGTCATCGGGTTCGGGCAAATCAACTTTGCTCAATATTATGGGGATTCTGGATAGTTTCGATTCCGGCAGCTACACGCTCGATGACACGCCGATGGATAATTTAACGCAGCGTCAGGCCGCGCAGTATCGCAACCGGTTTATCGGGTTTGTGTTTCAGTCATTCAATCTCATACACCACAAGTCAGCGGTAGAGAACGTCGCATTGCCCTTGTACTACCAGGGCATTAAGCGCCGCAAGCGCAACGCGATTGCCATGGAATACCTGGAGCGTGTGGGTCTGGCCGCACGGGCAGATCACAAGCCGTCAGAACTGTCCGGTGGCCAATCGCAACGCGTCGCTATTGCGCGGGCGTTGATAACACAGCCGTCATTGCTGCTGGCGGATGAACCCACCGGAGCACTGGATACGCAGACGTCAGAGCAGATATTGGATCTGTTTAAAGGCGTTAATGCCGACGGCATGACGGTAGTGGTGGTAACACATGAAACCGAGGTGGCAGAGCAGACTCGTCGCGTGATCAATTTACGTGACGGCCAGTTGCTGAGCGACCAGCGATTATAATGTTGATCGACACGCTGCAGGAGATTTTGCAATCATTGCGAACCCATAAGACTCGAACCGTTCTCGCGGTAGTGACGGTCGCCTGGGGGGTATTTATGCTGGTGGTGCTTCTCGGTGCAGGGCGCGGCCTGCAAAACGGTGTCGAGCTGCAATTCAAGGACGATGCTGTCAATAGCATCAGTGTCTACCGCGGCCGCACAACAATCGCGTACCACGGAAACCCGCGTGGCCGCAGTATTCAATTTGACAATACCGATTTTGACCAGGTCCGGGACAACGTCGATGCTGTTGAATATATAACCGCTCGCTACTACCCCGACAGTGAACTCACGGTCAGTGCCGGTTCAATCAGTGCTTCGTTTGATATACGTGCAGTGCACCCGGAGCATCTCTATCTGGAAAAAACACAGATCACCGACGGGCGTTTTATCAATGATCGGGATCTGGCCGATAAACGCAAAGTGTCTGTGATCGGCAAGCGTGTGATGCAGGTGATGTTCCCCGGCGGCGATGCCCTGGGTAATTATCTGCACATCAATGACATTGCCTACCGTGTGGTCGGCGTCTTTACAGATGCCGGGCGTCGCGGTGAAGAAGAAACCATTTATCTGCCGATCAGCACAGCGCAGCTGGTTTACGGGGCGGCGGAAGAAATTCATCAGATGCGTTTCACTGTTGGTGAGGCGAGCTACGCCGAAAGCCAGCAAGCCGAGCAGCAAACACGGCAATTGCTTTCCGATCGCTACCACTTTTCTCCCGACGACCAACGTGCTGTTCGTATATACAATAACCTGGACTCCTATAAAAAAATTACCGATCTGTTTTTCTGGGTGCGGGTCTTTGTGGCGCTGGTGGGGGCCGGTACCGTGCTCACCGGCATACTTGCGGTAAGCAATATTATGGTGATTTCGGTGGCCGAGCGTCGACGCGAAATTGGTATCCGCAAAGCGCTTGGTGCAACGTCCGGATCGATCACGCGACTGGTGGTCGTTGAATCCCTGATCATCACCGGGGTGGCGGGTTATCTGGGACTGATCGCAAGTCTTGGCTTGCTGGAAATCCTCAAATCCACCATCGCCGAAAACGAATACATGTACCAACCTGATGTCAATACCGCAGTGGTGATTTCTGTGACGTTGCTGGTGGTCGTCGCCGGCGCGTTATCAGGGTATCTGCCGGCGCGTCGTGCCGCATTGATAAAACCGGTAGAGGCGTTGCAGCCGAGATGATCGACAGAGACGCGTGGCATGAAGTTACCCAGGCGCTGTTGCGAAATCGCCTGCGAACGCTGCTGACCGCCTCCGGCATATTCTGGGGGATTTTCATCCTTATTGTGATGCTCGGGTTTGGCAATGGCATAGAGGGCGGGGTGAAAAAAAGCATGGCCGGCTATGCCACCAATGCGCTGTATTTGTGGGGTAACGAAACCTCTATGCCGTATCAGGGGCTGTCACCCGGCCGCAGAATTTCACTGGATAACGACGACACCGACGCTATCCTTGCACAGGTCGATGGGGTCGGCCATCTGGCCCCGCGTGTGCGACTGGGACGCTATCGCAGCCGAAGAGACATCGCCTACGGTAACAAAGTCACCGATGCTGAAGTCTCCGGTGATTTGCCCGGCTATGAAAAAATACTGCCGATGGCGATCGATACCGGCCGCTTTCTCAATCCGCTCGATGTTGCTCAGAAACGCAAAGTGGCTGTCATTGGTGAACGTATTCACGCCGACCTGTTTGGCGAGGACAGTAACCCGATTGGCAAGCAGATACAGATACGGCAGATTAGTTTTACGGTTATCGGTATCTTCAAGCCAGAGCACTACGGGGATAATCGCGAGCGTATGAGTAGTTTGGTGTTTACACCGTTATCGACTTTCCAGCAGGTGTTTAACTACGGGCAGTCGATTGGCTTTTACGCACTTGTACCAAAACCGGGTTATAGCAGCCGTGGCGTTGCGGACGACATCAAAGCGCTGTTGCAGAAGCGTCACCGTGTCGATCCGCGAGATGCCCGTGCAATCGGCGACTGGAACACCGAGAGCGAATTTATTCGTATCCGCAATCTATTTACCGGTATTCGAGCCTTTATCTGGACGGTCGGGGTAGCAACGCTTCTGGCTGGAGTGTTTGGTGTGAGCAATATTATGCTTATCGCGATTCGGGAGCGCCGCCGTGAGTTCGGGCTGCGGAAATCAATTGGTGCCACACCGTCTGATGTCATCCGCATGATCATACTGGAAACAGCAACGCTGGTGTCGGGTGCCGGGTTTCTGGGCTTGTTTGCCGGTCTGGGCGCCTTGTACGCCATTGATCTGTTTACCCGGCCGATTACCAGCGCTGTCGACTCCGATGTGCTGTTTAGTACCCCCACCGTCGATATGAAAGTCGCGATTGCGGCGATTGCGGCGCTGATTATCGCCTCATTACTGGCGGCGCTGATACCGGCGCGCCATGCCATGCGCATTGATCCTGTAGAAGCCCTCAGGGCGGAATGAAATGATTAAAAAGGTTTTCAAAGTATTGTTTGTGCTTGCACTGCTGGCGTTGCTTGCAGGTAGCCTCTATTTTCTGGTGCAGCGTAATCAGCAGCCGCCTGAGCAGTTTGAAACCGAGCCGGTGGTCCGTGGTAGCGTGATAAAAAAAGCAGTCGCAACCGGATCTATAGTGCCGCGTAAGGAAGTCACCATAAAGTCACGCGTGTCGGGGGTTGTCGAGAAACTGCATGTCCAGGCTGGAGAGGTGATCGACCGGTCTGCTCTGATCGCAAAAATCACCGTCGTGCCGGACGCCGTAACGCTTAATTCGGCGCAGGCTCGATTCGAGACTGCACGCATCAGTGCGAGTAATGCTGAGTTGGAGTTTAATCGTCGCCGCAAGCTTTACCGGGAAAACCTCATTTCTAAAGATGAGTACGAAAAATATCGCTTCGACTTCGACATTAAGAGAGAAGAGCAAGAGAGCTCTCGCAGTAATCTAGCGTTGATTCGAGATGGTGGCAGTGGTGAAAGTGGCACGGTATCCAATGAAATAAGATCAACTGTGGCGGGTACTGTGCTGGATGTGCCGATAAAGCAGGGCGAAACAGTCACAGAGACAAATAATTTCAATGATGGCACTACGATCGCTTCAATCGCCGATATGACCGACATGATATTCACCGGCACAGTCGATGAATCAGAGGTCGGCCGCATCGAAGAAGGCATGGCGTTGAAGATCAGTATCGGTGCAATTGAAGACGAGTTCTTTGATGGTGTCCTGGAGTTTATATCGCCGAAGGGCGTCAAAACCGATGGCGCTGTGCAATTTGAAATTCGTGCAGCAATGATCACTGACAGCGGGTCGACGATCAGAGCAGGTTACAGTGCCAATGCCGATATCGTTCTCGACAGTCGCGAAGACGTCCTAACACTTGATGAGCGCGCTCTGCGGTTTAGTGATGATGGTGTGTTTGTGCTGGAGCAGGTTGGTGAGCAGGAATTTGCGCGGCAGGCGGTCACGACGGGCCTGTCCGATGGCATCCGTATTGAAATTGTTGACGGTTTGGGCGAGGGCGCGATCATCCGCGTTCCTTGAGACCGGGCACGGACGACCGGTCGGCGTTGCTGATGTTGCAGCAATCAGTGCTTTGCTGACTTCCCGGTCTGTGCCACCGTTCACCGGATTTGCCTGAGCCCTCTGTCGGACAAGGTCCGGGCTTTGAGCGTTTTTACCGATAAACACACGCTAGCGCGCTGCCGGTCTTTTACGCGACACATCTGTTTCCCGCCAGTGCTGAATTTTCTGGTGAATGTATTGTAAAATCGGCGACATTGGCAGGAATCGGTGCCTGTAGGGTCGTCATAAGTTGACTAGTATTGCATACGTGTGCAAAATCTAGTCGCGGTAGTCGGTCTTGCATCATCGTAAAGGCTCGCCGGCGGCCGTCAGCGATATCAGTTTTTTGTTTCATTAGCATCATATCTGGAGAAAGATAGTAAATGGCAATTCGCTTAAAGACCGCTAAGTCTCAGGAACAGAGAGCAGAAGACGATGCAAAAGTCCGCGCAATCGTCGAAGGGCTGCTTAACCAGATAGCCAGTAACGGAGATGATGCGGTGAGAGATCTGTCGGAGAAATTCGACAGTTATTCGCCAGCAAGCTTTCTGCTGAGTGATGAAGATATAGAACAAGCGATCTCAAAAGTGCCCCGCCAGGACCTGATCGACATAGCGTTTGCGCAAGAACAGGTGAGGAATTTTGCCCGGCATCAGAAGGAATCCCTCCATGATGTAGAAGTAGAGACCACGCCGGGCGTGATTCTTGGGCATAAAAACATACCGGTAAATTCGGTTGGCTGTTATGTCCCCGGCGGAAAGTACCCGATGGTGGCCTCGGCTCACATGAGTGTGGTGACGGCCAAAGTGGCCGGTGTTAAGCGCATTATCGCCGCCGCCCCCCCCAGTGGTGGTGCGCCACACCCGGCCATTGTTGCTGCTATGCATACCGGTGGCGCAGACCAGATCTATTGCTTCGGGGGAGTGCAGGCGGTGGGGGCAATGGCCCTGGGTACGGAATCCATAGCACCGGTCGACCTACTGGTCGGTCCCGGTAATGCCTACGTGGCCGAAGCCAAGCGACAGTTGTATGGTCGTGTGGGCATCGATTTGTTTGCCGGTCCCACCGAAACCCTGATCATTGCCGATGACACCGTCGACGCCGAGATGTGTGCGACTGATCTGCTGGGTCAGGCGGAACACGGACCCACATCACCGGCCGTATTACTCACGACCTCAAGGTCGCTGGCTGAAGCGACTCTCACCGAGGTCGAGCGCATTCTGGCGATTCTGCCAACGGCGGAAATTGCCAGTGTCGCCTGGCGGGACTACGGTGAAGTCATCGTCTGCGAAACCTACGACGAGATGCTGGAGCAGGCCGACTTCATCGCCTCTGAGCATGTACAAGTCATGACTGATCGGGATGAATGGTTTCTGGACAACATGACCAATTACGGAGCGCTGTTTCTAGGGCCTCGTACAAACGTTGCCTATGGCGACAAAGTGATTGGCACCAACCATACCCTGCCTACTAAAAAGGCCGGTCGTTACTCGGGTGGGTTGTGGGTGGGCAAATTCATTAAAACCCACACCTACCAGCGCGTCGTCAGCGATGAAGCTTCGGCGATGATGGGCGAGTACTGCTCGCGATTGTGCATGCTGGAAGGCTTTGTCGGGCATGCAGAACAAGCCAACCTGCGAGTCAGGCGTTATGGCGGCCGTAACGTTGAGTATGGCGCTGCAGCGCTGCCAGTGAATAAAACCTGATGCAGTTACCGGAAACACCGTCGCTGCGCCTCGATGGCAAGCGTGCATTGGTGACTGGCGGGTCGAGTGGTATCGGCCTTGGCTGTGCGGCGGCTCTGGCTGATGCCGGTGCGCATGTGGTGATCGCAGCACGCAGTAAAGAATCACTGGATGCTGTCGTCACGGCGATGGCGGACAAAGGAAACAGCGCTGAAGCGCTGGTCATGGATGTCAGTGACACAGACTCTATTACCGCCGGGTTTAAGTCGCAGCCAGCGTTTGATGTTGTTGTTAATTCGGCAGGCAAAGCGCTTCCGACACCGGCACTGCAGACGTCTCCGGAAGACTACCAAGCGGTGATGGACACCAATGTACGTGGTGCTTATTTTGTCTCAGTCGGGGCAGCACACGGGATGGTTAAAGCGGGTAACGGCGGTTCTATAATTCACATTTCTTCGCAGATGGGCCATGTTGGTGGCATTGATCGCACGGTCTACTGTGCATCCAAGCATGCTGTGGAAGGCATGGTCAAGGCTATGGCTATAGAGTGGGGGCCAAATAATATTCGTGTAAATTCGATCTGTCCCACTTTTATCAAAACGCCATTGACCGAGGTTACTTTCAATAACCCGGAGCGCGTGTCGTGGATAAAGTCGAAAATCAAGCTCGATCGCATAGGAGAAATAGAAGACATCATGGGTAGCGTATTATATTTAGCCACAGACGCCTCCAGTCTGGTCACAGGTTCATCGTTACTGGTCGACGGCGGGTGGACAGCCGGATGACTGACAAGCTGCAGGGATTTGATTCAAAGTGGAAAGATTTTCCGGATTATATTCTGGGGATCACCAACGAGATCTGGGAGCAGCGTCAGATCCACACGCTGCATCACTATTATGCTGACGACATTGTGGTGCGTTCACCGGCATCGGTGGTCGTCGGTAATAAAGGGGTTATTGCGGCGACTATGGCAACCCTTGCCGAATTCCCCGATCGGGAGTTGCTCGGTGAGGATGTCATCTGGAGTGGTAACAACGACACCGGCTATCTCTCTTCGCACCGCATACTGACTACGGCGACGCATACCAACGCGGGCCTCTATGGTCAGCCGACCGGCCGGAAGCTAGCGTATCGGGTCATTGCCGACTGCGCAGCGAAAAATAACCAGATCTATGACGAATGGCTGATCCGCGATCAAGGTGCCATTATCAGGCAATTGGGGGTGGAGCCGGCACAGTATGCCAGAGACCTTATCGATACCGAAGGTGGCGCTGACCACTGTGGCAGACCCCTCACTCCGACAACGGACCTGGCGGGCGCCTACAAAGGCGACGGCAATGATAATCCATGGGGGCAGCGCTACGTTGATACCTTGCAGCGCATCATGGCGGCAGAGATGTCTGTTGTTGCAAGTGAATATGATCGTGCCTGCCACCTTGAACACCCTGGAGGCATCAGTGCGCACGGTTCGTCCGCCGCTGATAAATTCTGGATGGGCTTGCGTGCATCGTTTCCGTCAGCAACGTTTACAGTGGATCATAGCATCGGTCGCGAGGACCCGCTTTGCCCGCCACGCGCAGCGGTACGATGGTCATTGCACGGTACTCATGACGGCTGGGGCAGCTTTGGTGCGCCAACAGGTGCTGAGGTGTATTTGTTAGGGATAAGTCACGCCGAGTATGGTCCCTACGGTCTGCGCCGCGAATGGGTACTCTTTGATGAAACCGCCGTCTGGAAGCAGATTATTTTACACACCGGCTAACCGAATCGTGGTTGTTGGTGTACAGCGCAGCGGAAAACTGATTTAACAGGTATTGGCAAAACATATGTTTTTTGACAGTGAAGCAAACAGTGATGCAAGCAAATGAGTAGCACGCCGCAGGACATTGAATCCAGAGTGGTCCGCTATGGGGACCTGAAGCCGTGTCGAACGGCCTTTATTGATGCACACACGCCGGGCTCTGATCAAAAAGAGAACTTTACTATTATCGGTGCCGGTGTATCCGAGAGTGCTGATCAGCATGTGCATATAAACGATGCACCGGGTTTTAATATAGGCGCGGCAGGTCAGCCACCTCGTTGTCGGAATTCATTGCATACGCACACCACTGCCGAAGTGTTTTTCATTTTGAAGGGGCGTTGGCGGTTTTTCTGGGGCCGATGGGGCGACGCTGGAGAAGTCGTGCTGGAGGAGGGCGACCTCATAAATCTGCCCACCCATATGTTCCGCGGTTTTGAAAACATCGGGACCGACTACGGGATGATTATGGCGGTTCTTGGCGGGGATGACGCCGGTGGTGGCGTGACCTGGGCGCCACAGGTTATTGAAGAGGCAAGCGATCACGGCCTCGTGCTGGGGGATAACGGGGTTCTATACGATCAAAAGCAAGGACACACGCTGCCTGATGGCGTCGTGCCAATGCCGGTGATGACAGAAGCTGCCATCGCCGATCTGGCAGAACCGTCATGCGCTGAAGTAGTACCGTATTTTGTCGCCCGCTACTGGGATATGGTCGCACTGTCAGACAGGCAGCCCGCTGAGGTTTTAGGCGCAAATGGCATGCTTGTGGATCGTCCCGGTTTCAGGGTGGAGCTGCTGACTCGAAATTCTATAGCTAACGAACCGTACCGCACTGATCGCCACGAAGTCCTGATGGTCATGCGTGGTCACTGGCAGGTGTCATGGGATGACAAGACGACTACCCTGGCCCCCGGAGATACCTGTGCGATTCCCCCCGGTAGCTTGCGCAGTCTGAAGCCTGCCATGACTGGCGAGGCAAGTGTCTATCGTGTGATCAACACAGACGATAGTGCCGGCCCGACGCACTGGCCCTCGTGAGCCGACCCTGTTAATTGCAATAACCCGAAATGGAAAATCCCGCTTGTCGCTGACAAGCCATTGTTATGAAAAAAATTCTATCTACCCACGTGGGCTCACTGCCGCGCAGCCAGAAAGTGGTTGACTTCATCTTCAAGCGCGAAGCTGGCGAAGACTACGATCAAACTCAATTTGACGCGGCGATGACAGAGGCGGTGCTCGAGACCGTTGCGCGGCAGAAGGCCAGCGGTGTCGATATCGTTTCCGATGGTGAGACATCGAAAATATCCTACGCCACCTATGTGAAGGATCGCTATACCGGGTTCTCCGGTGACAGCCCGCGCAATGCGCCGCAAGATTTAAAAGACTATCCCACTTTTTTAAAACGCATCGCCGAGGCCGGAGGCACGCCGCAGTATGCACGACCCATGTGTACCGGAGAGGTGCGGTCAAAGGGGCAGGGGGAGCTTGAAAAAGACATCAGTAACCTGAAAACCGCGATGGCAGCGCATGGCATTGAGCGTGGTTTCATGAATGCCGCATCGCCCGGAGTAATATCGCTGTTTTTACAGAATAGTCACTATGCAACACGTGATGCCTATCTGGCGGCACTGGCTGATGCCATGAAAGAGGAGTACGAAACGATTGTCGGGGCGGGCCTCGATCTACAGCTTGACTGCCCCGACCTGGCGTTGTCGCGGCATATGCTTTTTAACGAATTATCAGACGATGAGTTCTTGAAAGTGGCGGCAAGTCACGTGGAGGCGTTGAATCATGCGCTGTCCAATGTGCCGATGGATCGGGTCCGCGTGCATATCTGCTGGGGTAACTATGAGGGCCCGCATACCTGCGATATCGGTATGGAGAAAGTTCTGCCAACACTGTTGCAAACAAAAGCGCGCTATTTATTGTTTGAAACGGCTAATCCCAGACACGCCCATGAGTGGGCGGTGTTTGAGCAATGCAAAGCGGATATCCCAGACAATGTTGTGTTGGTGCCGGGTGTGGTTGATACCACCAGTAACTTTGTCGAACATCCGGAAGTGGTCGCCCAGCGTGTCACCCGCTTCGCAGAGATCGTCGGGTCCGAGCGCGTCATTGCAGGGTCTGATTGTGGCTTTGGAACGTTCGCCGGGTTTGGTGCCGTTGATCCGGAAATTGCTTACGCAAAACTCACGAGCCTTGCCGACGGGGCAAAGCTCGCGAGTGACCGGCTGTAGCCACGGTTATTCGTGGTCAGGTGGCGGCAAGCGACAGGGTTTGCTGCCACAGTGCAGAGTCGATGTCTACCGATGAACGCGGTTGGCGTTTGCTGCCCGGCAGTCGTGCCCCCGGTTGTTCATCGACAGCTTGCTGCAGTTGTGCCAGACTTTGCCAGAAGTGGTCGCCTGAGAAAGTGGTTGGGTCGACCATAAAATAGAACTGCCCCAGACCATGAGGTGGACCGTCAGCGAGCTTCAGGCCTTTAACGCCGGTGGAACCGACACTGCCTGTTAGTGCTGCGGCTAGAATTTCTGTCATCAGGCCAAAGCCAAAGCCTTTGTAACCACCGGTAGAGACCAATGATCCTTTCAGAGCAGCGTTCGGGTCGGTTGTGGATTTGCCTTCACTGTCGACCGCCCAGCCCTCCGGGATTGATTCACCGGCGCTGGCAGCCATGGTGATCTTACCCAGTGCCACCGCACTGGTACTCTGATCAAATTGAAACGCAACGCCACCGTCGTTAGCCGGTATTGCCATGGCTATCGGGTTGGTGCCCAGCAACGCTTTGTTTCCGCCCGGTGGTGAGACTACGGCCGAAGCATTAGTAAAGCCAATGCCAATGAATCCGGCGTTGGCAATTTGCTCGGTAAAGTATCCCAGTGATGTGCACGTGTGTGAGTGGCTGATGGCCAGCGCACAGGTTCCGGCATCTCTGGCAACAGTTATTGCTGTCTCTATGCCCCTCGCGAACGCTGGTTGCGCAAA
>CALKXD010000113.1 GCA_938003855.1 uncultured Granulosicoccaceae bacterium
CCCTGAAGCTCGAGGTTGATTGCCGTGCCACCAAGAATGGTCATCCAAAGAAAGCAGATCAGTGCCGGTGCGATCACACAACCGAAAATGAATTCCCGCACTGAGCGTCCCTTTGAGATCCGCGCCAGGAACAAACCAACGAACGGTGAAAATGCAATCCACCATGCCCAGTAGAATGTTGTCCAACCTGCCTGCCAGCCAAACTGACGGCCCTGATTGCCGGTTTCATAAAGGCTTGCCGCTACCGCGTCAGCGTTGTCCAGACTACTGACCGCCGCTGGCAGACCTTCTTTAAAGCCGTCGAGTGATCCCCACGGGTTGGTAGCACCATTAAAAACCGCAGTGACATCTGCTGCAGGCAGCGCTTTGACAGCATCGGGAATAGCGGCCGTAAAAGCATCCGCCGACTGCGGTCCAAATGCACCGAATGACAATTGCACAAAGTGAAGAATATAGTCGACCAGCCCGGCACCGAATTTGGTCATAGCGAAAAAGAACGATCCAAAAAATACAAATGTCAGAAGCAGGATAATAGACAGCACCAGATTCAGGTTTGACAAATATTTAATACCGCGTCCAACCCCCGATACGGCTGACAGGATAGACAAGCCCATAATGACCAAAAGCGCTGCAATCAGACCGACCGTTGAAGGCTTTGGCACCTCACCGGTTGTGTTCATCAACCATTCCATACCGCTGACCGCATAGACACCGTCGACAAACTGACTGACGCCGAAACCAATCGTCACTGACACACCGAGAATCGTCGCTACCACACCGAGAACATCGACGATATCACCGAGAATGCCGTTGGCGGCTTTACCCAGCAGCGGCGTTAATGCCGACCGGATAGTCAGGGGCATGTTGCGTGTATAAGCATAATAGGCAAGCGATAAACCGGTGGTCACATAGATAGCCCAGGCATGGAAGCCATAGTGCAGAAACGTATAGCGATAGGCTGATTGCACTGCCTCCGGCGTGTTGGCAGCGACTTCACCACTGAGCACCAGCGGATTGGAACCCCACAGCCCCAGTGGTTCGGCTGTGGCAAATACCATCAGACCAACACCGAGACCCGCGCCGAACATCATCGAGAACCAGGAAAAGTTTGAAAACTCCGGCTGCACGCCTTCACCACCCAGTACTTTTTTTCCGGTGGCAGGCAACAGCGCCAGAACAAATAGAAAAAAAGCAAAGGCACCGACAGCCACAATATAGAACGTGTTAAATCCATTCAGCAGATTGCCGTTCACCGCCGACAGTACCTTGTTGGCATTGCCGGGCCACACAAGTGCCCACAACACCAACATGGCCATACAGACCTTACTGATTAATGCGATTGGAAGGCTATAACCTTCATAAAAACCGGAGGATGCTTTTTTAATCTCCAGTTCGGTAAAGGGTGGTTTTATTGACATGTGTTTCCCCAGGTTGAGTTATTGTCCGTAACAGTTTGTTATCTTTTCACATCTCTTATTTCGTTGGTCTCCCAGACCGGCATGTTGCAAAAGCGACGGGTTTTCGTAACTGATTTTCTGTGTTTTTTCCTTATCTGTGGTCAGCACTGTTCATGTGTTTGCGTCGAACCGGCACCATACAAGCGGGATTGCTCAGTTGCCGGTGCGTACATCCTGTGTGCATAGTGAGACAGTGTCGCCCAGCATTCGGGATCGACCCGTTGGCGCTTGCTACTAGCATCCATCGAGATCAGATCATCGTTTGCCACACAGCACAGGCGAGCAGCACTGGCAGCGTTGAGATCGTCGCGATTGCCATCGATAATAATGACACCACCATTCGTTGACACCTCAATTGTATTCCATTCTACCGTTGGCCAGCACTCCAGACGTGACGCGGTGCGGCCTACAAACGGCATCACAAATGCCGGATACAGGACGTGATTCATGACTACCGCAGCGCGGACCGAGCGCGTGGTTGCGCTATCGGAGAAAGCAGCACCGGCAAGCACCGGACAGAGCATGCCGCCACCTCCGCGCCACGCCCCTGTCGTACTGACGGGGCTAAAATCAGCCTCAGTGACTTGATCAGATTTTTCCAGCAAACCGGCCAGTAGCTCCAGCCCGGGCAGATTGGCTGCGCACAACCAGCGGGTTGCCATTGCGGCGTCTTCGGCTACCCCCCAGGATCTACCAGCCCCCTGTGCAGCACGCCTGGCCAGTGCTTCAGTTTCATTCATTGACGGAATCACACGGCCGCACCGGTTTGATGCGGATAGGGCCAGAAGTCCGCGTCCTGATGGGATAATTCCTCAGGGTATGGTGCGTTCGCGTACAGACAGATTCGCAGCCACCGGTCGGAGCGTGGATCAAACTGCGTTGCGCCGAAAAAAGCCAGCTTATAGCGCAGCAAATCGATTGGCATCATTGCCGCATCAATCGTGTTGTCTCTTACTTCCGCATAGGGCGCCGTACGCATCAGTTGAACACGACGCACACTATGACGGTGCTGAGGGTGGCGCAGCAGGAATGCCGCGACCGTCTGGTCGACGCCCCGGGTGGCCTTGTGTAACTGAAAAACATCACGGCCCGGTGCAAGTGGTTGTTCAAATGATTCGAGGGATTCTTCAAAGCGTTGACCGATGCGCGGCTCGAGCTTTTCTTCGGAGACATACCACAGCTTGGTGCAGCTCGATTCGGTATCCCAGTCTATGTCAAGCGCCCAGCAGTAGTGGGTTTGGATCAATGACTGCAGCTCTGACAGTGACATTGCACCGTCGATTGCGTCAGGGCCGCTGTTGTCGGACAAACACTCGACCAACCCATCGACCAGCTCACCATAAGGTTCCAGCATCAGCGAGGCTAGAAACTCCTGCCCCTCGACGCTCATGGTTTGCTCCGCCCGACAATACAATCGGTTCCAGGGTTGGTACCCCGTTAGCGGATTGTTGAGCAGATAGTGATTCAGCTGTGCAATATCGTCTTGCAACGTTGCTATTTTTTTCTGCTGAAGTGGGTGGTCTGACGTCCAGCTGGCAATAGAATCATTTGAACGAGCCAGAATCTCTGTAAAAAACTCAATCTCGGACGGGCTTGCATAGCGCAGACTTCGCACTCTGGCGATAGCCTCCTCCCGCGCCATTACCCAGTTGTTTATCAGGACAGGATGATTAAGAACAAACGGCGCCATACCCAGGCCGGTCGAGTTACCGATGCCTATTGCTCTGGCAATCGTCGGGTCAAGAAGCACGGCTGCGCTACCACCCTGTGCAGTTGCCTGGTGTTGCAACAGATCACGCACCAGCGTGCGGATCAGGTAGACAGTAAGCATCTCGACCTGAAACGGCGCTGAGAATTCTGCACGGTCGGCAATATCTTCACGGTCAGCTGCACCGAATTTGCCCGACCCGTAAACTGCGGTGGTTCGCATCAGGTAACCTACCGATGCAATCTTCACCGGATCAGGCTGAACACCACGGGCAAGAGAGGTGACGACATGCTGCCACAATCGCGCCGAGCGATTAGCGCGCGACAGCGATAATTCGCGGTGACTGACACGGCCAGCCTCCTGCCGTGGCACATTGGCCGACAGGCGTTTTATGTCATCGGCATCCGGCACGCCATCAAACAGGGTAAAAGTAGCATCCCAGGCCTCGGCAATGACTCTGTCGCTTCGATTCTCTGCAGCAAGCTGATGAAAAAACGCCACCAGGGAATAGCTGCGCACCGGTCCACGGGCTGTGAGTATGGCATGCCCGACTCCGTCGCTGTTAACGTCGAAGGCCTCCCGGCTGAAGCTCCAGCGCTCGCGCTTAAGGCGGCGCAGAAGTATACGCATAAAGGACAGTCGCGACTGATGTGCACAGCCTAACCGCTGCAGGCGCATGACCTGTTGCGGGTGACGTCTGTCGACGTTTTTGGTGTTTTCCTCCACCGCGCTCATCGTCAGTTCTGCGGTACGAAGTTTTCGGCGTAGAACCGATGCCAGTTGCCACCCATGATTCCGGCAACCTCTGTCTGACTCAGGCCGGTAGCCAGCAACCCCGATTCTATATTCGGGAAATCACGATTATCCCTGAACCACGAAGGCATCGGTGGAAAGCCCGCTTGCGCGGCAGATCCCTCACCGTAGTCGATGGTTTTCGACCAGCGCCCGACGCGCATCCATTCAACCACACTGTCGGGTTGGTCCTGACATAAATCAGAGCCAATGCCCAGCGACGTCACGCCAAAGCGCTCAGCCGTATCGGCAACCATCGCGCAGAAATTTTCAAGGGTGCAGTCTGATTTTCCGTCAAGATGATGCGGATAAAGCGAAAAACCAAGCATGCCTCCATTGTCAACTACGGCCTGAATGACGCTGTCTTTTTTGTTTCGCAAACCTGCAGACCAGGAATACGGATTAGCGTGGGTAATAGCAATCGGCCTGGTTGAATACTCGGCCGCCTCGATGGTGGAGCGATCAGCCGAGTGGCTCATATCAACCACCAGCCCGACCCGGTTCATCTCTCTGATCACCTGCTTACCCATGCGAGTGATGCCTGTGTCCTGTGACTCGTAACAGCCCGTCGCCAACAGTGACTGGTTGTTATACGTCAGCTGCATGAAGCGCACACCCAGCGTATGCAGTACTTCTACCAGGCCAATGTCGTCTTCTATAGAGTTTGGTGTCTGCAGACCAAAAAATATCGCCGTGCGGCCGGTTTCACGCGCGCAGGCTACATCAGTTGCCTGGCGACCATGAAATATATACTGCGGGAACTGCTCAAACCATCGATTCCATTGCTCGATATTTAATACCGTTTCACGAAAATTTTCATGGTACGCAATCGTGACATGTACTGCATCAACGTGGCCTTCCGACATCTGTCGGAATATTTTTTCGGACCAGTTGGCGTACTGCAGATTGTCAATACGCATCAATCGGGCTGCCCGGCAGAGATGTAAGCAGTTTTGACCGTGGTGTAAAACTCACGTGCGTAACTGCCCTGCTCCCGCGGGCCGTAGGAGCTGTCACCTCGACCGCCAAACGGCACGTGGTAATCTGTTCCGGCGGTCGCCAGATTAACCATTACGCAACCGGTTTTTGCCTGGCGTCTGAAATGCGTTGCCCGCGACAGGCTTCGAGTGATTATGCCCGAGGTAAGACCAAACCTTGTGTCGTTTACGGTTGCCAGCGCTTCTTCATAGCCGGCCACTTTGATGACCGCCGCCAGCGGCGCGAACATCTCTTCGCGGTTGATCTCCATGGTATTGGTGGTATTCACAAACACGCCGGGGGTCATATAGTTACCGGGAGTTGACCGCTCGACCCGCTCGCCGCCGGTGACCAGTTCAGCACCTTCTTTTTTACCGGTCTCCACCCAGGCTAGATTTTCGTTAAGCTGCTGCTCAGACACAACCGGCCCGATTTGCGTATCGGCATGCAGTGCATGACCAACATGCATCGCCTCAGCACCGGCAATGAGTTTTTCCACAAACGTATCGTGGACAGCCTCGTGCACCACCAGCCGTGAAGACGCCGTACACTTTTGTCCCGTGCCGCCAAACGCGCCACCGACCGCACTGGCGACAGCCAGATCAATGTCTGCGTCGTCCATTACCACCAACGCATTCTTAGACCCCATCTCCAGTTGTACACGGGTCAGGTTTGCGGCTGCAGCAGCAGCGATCCCCTTACCCACCGGTACCGAGCCGGTAAACGAGACGGCATTGATCAATGGACTTTCGATCAGTTGCCGGCCAACGGAACTGCCCGGTCCCATCACCAGAGAAAACAGCCCTGCGGGAATATCCTGACGCTCTATAATTTCAGTCAGTGCAACGGCCGAGGCCGGAGTCAGGTTGGCCGGTTTCCAGACAACCGCATTGCCAAAGGCCAGTGCCGGCGCTATCTTCCAGGCAGCCGTCGCCGTCGGAAAGTTCCACGGCGAAATAACCGCCACCACGCCTGCCGCTTCCCGTCGCACATCGATTTCTATACCCGCGCGCACCGAGTCTGCGGTATCACCGGTTTGCCGCAGCGTTTCAGCCGCGTAATAGGTAAAAAACTGCCCGGCCCGATAAACCTCGCCTTTGCCTTCGGCAAGCGGCTTGCCCTCTTCACGCGATAATAAACTGCCCAGTTCCTCAGCGCGCGCCATCAATTCGTTGCCGATAGCCATAAGGACACTGTATCGCTGCTCGATACCACCGGCCTCCCACACTTGCTGCGCTACCTGCGCTTTCAGCAGCGTATCGTGCAATTGAGCCGTGCTCGCCTGAGCGTACAAACCAATCAGATCGGTGACATCAGACGGATTGCGGTTTTCGATTGTCGACTCACCCGCTACCCATTGCCCGGCAATCAGATTCAGGTTTACTTCTGACATAACACACTCCAAATAGACAAGTGTCGAAGTATGGACACCCGGACAAACTTCAGTCAAACTCAAATTATTGAATCCAACTTCAGTTTATCTTAAGCATGGCCATAAAAATCGATATGTTGCGCTGCTTCGGTGCGGTGGCTCAAAACGGCAACCTGGTCGACGCTGCAGCGCAGCTAAACCGATCTCCGTCCGCCGTATCGATGATGTTGAAGCAGTTTGAAGAGCATCTTGGCAAACCCCTGTTTGAGTCAGACAGAAAAAACAAGCTGACGCCACTTGGCCAGCTTATCCTTGAGCAAACACTCAGTGAACTGCGCCAGTTTGACCGCACGGTGCAAGCCATTGAAGGGTTTGCCAGTGGCGAAATCGGCGCGATCAGTATCGCCTCGGTGCCGTCGGTGGCTGCCACCATATTGCCGCGCGCACTGAAGCGCTTTATGGCACGCTACCCCGATATTCGTATCGAGTTGCGCGACATGGACTCCACAAGTGTCTTGAGATAGTTACAGCAGGAGCGTGTCGATGTCGGGATTGCAACCGCACCTGACAGCCTGCCCGATGAACGCCGAACCCGCCTGCTGAGTGATGCGTTCGGACTGGTGTGCGCCCGTGATCACCCACTGGCACAGTCCGACGCGCCACTGACCTGGCAGGCCATACAGGGCCAGCCCTTTATTGCCAACGAACTCTGCAGCACGCTTCAATCACCGGTGTTTCGCGCCATTTACGACACATCCGTACTGGCCATCCACAACACTCTTTCATTGCTCGCTATGGTCAAGGCCGGTCTGGGGGTCACCGTGCTACCGCAGATGGTGGCGAAAATGAGCCCGCATGAAACCGCATTCCGGCCAATTGATGACGCCGGTGCACTACGCCAGATAGACTTGCTGCACGCCGGTCGCAATTTGCGCTCGCCGGTAGCAGATGCTTTTTGCGAAGCGGTTGTCGACGCTGTAGAAGACAGCAGCACGCACGATTGATTACGCACAGACGCGCTTAGCGGGCGTGCCACAACTGCGTGGCTATGCTGGCCACCAGGCGTTCTTTGCATCATAGATTCCCGCAGCGCCTTAAGTAATTCTTTACTACGCCGCCACCATTTTAGTGAATCAGTGCGCAAAAAGCCCCTGAGCCGTGACGTAGATCCTGCGGTACGATCAACACACGAGTTGCAACTGCCATGTAAGCAGTTGCGTGATAATGGCTCAACACCACACGCAACATCGCAATGCTACGGCGAGCATCAGGCAGGCCCGTTTTTAATGATCAGCAAAACACACCGACATAAACGTAAAATCATCACTTTTACTGTGATGCTCTCGCTGGTACTCGCGGCTTTTATCGTACAGAGAGACACCCGCCTGTCCTCTACCAGCGATCTCAACACCCAGCAGGAAGATCTGTCTTTGTATCTGGCCGATCTCGACCTGCAACATCACCACTTGCTCAGAGCAGTTACCCAGTACGTCAATCGCAGCGGACTGATTAGTAAACTGCAACTTAACGAGCAGCTCAATGACTATAAAAACTCACTGATTAATCTGGATACACATCTGACCAGCGCGCGCAATTCCATACAACGGCTGGACTCCGTTGAAGCAACTGCACCCACCGACCAGACTGAGTCAGCGCACACAATCCACCAACGCCTGATCACGGCAATCGAAACACTGCTGCACAATGGCGATCCGACTCTGCAGTATTCGGAAGTATTGATCGACTGGATTAAACCCGGAGACTTCACCGGCCTGTCCGAAATAGGCACCTCGCTCTATGCGCTCGGCGACGATATTACCAACCTTCAACTGGCGGCAATAGATTACATCGCATATATAGATGGCGTAAGAGCAGCACTGGGGCGATCACTGCAGCGACAACTGATGACATCGTATTTCGTCATCGGCACAGTGCTGTTAGTTTTACTCGCGTTGCTGTTGATGTACCTGCGCAACCGGCATCAATCAGCGATTGGTTTGCAGCAAATGAATATCAACCTGCAAAAGGAAATTGAGGCCTCCAGCCGCCTGGCCACCGAACTCGAGTTTCAAGCCACCCATGATGCACTCAGCGGATTGCTGAACAGGCGCGGTTTCTGTGACGAACTCAACCACATCCTCGATACCCGAAAAACCTCACACGGCCTGTGTTTTATAGACCTTGATCTCTTTAAAATAGTTAATGATACCGCCGGTCACAGCGCCGGCGATGAACTGATCAGGCAAATCGCCACAGCACTGACAGACGCAGTTGAATACAGTGGTGCATCCGTCGCAAGATTCGGCGGTGATGAATTTCTTATATTGATACCGGACTGCACGGACGCCGAATTCAGACAGTGCATCACGCACGCGAGTGCCGCATTGTCGCCGTACGCATTCAGCTACAATGAGAAATCGTTTTCGATCACCGGCAGCTTTGGTGCGATACATTTCCCCGCTGACGAGCACACCGAGCAGTCATTGTTCGCCGTTGTTGATACGGCCTGCTATGTCGCCAAAAACTCCGGTGGTGGACGGGTGCACTATTGCAGTGACGACAACAGCGTCGTCGAGATACAGCAAAACGTCAACTGGATTGCCCGCATAAACGATGCCTTGCAGAACGATAAATTCTGCCTGTACTTTCAGCCCATTGTAAATACGCCGTCTCAGTCCGGTAGCGAAAGCAGCCACGGACCGTATCTCGCCCATAGCTGGGAAGTTCTGCTGAGAATGCTGGATGACGATGGCAGCGTGATTCTACCGGGTGCATTTCTGGCTACCGCGGAACGCTATTCGCTGGCGACCGATATCGACCGCTGGGTTGTCACCAACACACTGCAATGGCTGCACGCCAATAGCGCTGTTCTCGATGAAATTAAATTAATTAACATCAATTTATCAGGCAAGACTATCGGTGACGAGTCGTTTCTGCAACACATAGAGCACCTGGTGTCTAGTCTTAGCATACCCCCTGGCGCGATCTGCTTCGAGATAACAGAGACTGCCGCAGTCGGTGATGGCGCACTGGAATTCCTGCTGCACCTAAAGGATCTTGGCTTCATGCTGGCACTGGACGACTTTGGCAGCGGCTTTTCATCGTTCGGCTATCTGGAAAAGCTCCCAGTGGACTACATCAAGCTCGATGGCCGCTTTGTGCGCGACATCGACAGCAACGCCACCCACAAGGAATTCGTCAGAGCGATCAATGCCGTGGGCAAAGTGATGAACAAACTCACGGTCGCCGAATTTCTGGAGAATGCCGAGTCACTGGAGGTACTGCGCGAACTGGGCGTGGATTTTGTTCAGGGTTACCATGTCGCACGGCCCGAGCCACTGCCGGATTATTCGCAGCAGCAGCTCGGCTTGCGCGACGCGGCATAACTCTGCCCACTTATAAATCCTTGCTCAACACGGCGGTTGCCCGTGGTCAGAAATGGTAAACTGCCGGCTTTTAACCAGTCGGGCATCGACACGTGCAGACCCAGAAACCATTTCCTCTTCGCGGCGTTATCGGCGTCGTGGCAAATAGCGCTGACGAGATCAACCAGGCGGTAGCCAGAAAGCTTCAGTGCGTGGAAATCAGAGCTGACCTACTGCTTGATGCCGGACTTTCGATCGAGCAACTCCTCGATGTGGTCAAAACCGCACGGACTGCGAACCTGGCGACTCTGTTTACCCTGCGCCACCCCAGCCACGGCGGCAGGTTTCCCGGATCAGAGGACGAGCGCGCGATCATCAATCGGCAGGCACTGTCAGCCGGTGCCGATATCATTGACCTCGAATGGGATGCCGATGCCTCGGCCGTGATGATCGCAGAAGGTGCGCCGGTACTGCTCAGCTACCACGATTTCAACACCATGCCTGATGACTCGCAGCTGGCGGCACTGACCGCGCAGATGTGCAGCGCAAGCCCGCTCGGTATTAAGATTGTGCCAACCGCCAGCACCCTGACCGACTCACTGCGCATGCTACTGTGGGCACGGGCCGGTACAGACAGCACAGTGCATCGCGTCGGTTTTGCGATGGGGCCGATAGGCCGTTGCAGCCGCATTCTGACCACCGCCTTCGGTGCTCCCATTACCTACGCCAGTTTCGGTGAGGCCGTCGCCCCCGGCCAGGTGGCGATCGATGCGCTCCTCGACAGCTACCGCGTGCCAGACCTCAACGGCGATACGCGTGTGGTAGCCGTTGTCGGCGACACCGTCATCGCAGCGACCACGGCAGACGCGCTGAATAGAGACTATGCCGCCGCACAGCAAAACACCGTCGCAATACCGTTTCCCGACGACGCCAGCGGACAACTGGAACAACTGCAGCAGCAGTTGCGTGTCAGTGAAATTCGGCAGTGCCGCTAAACCCTCCGGGTGACGTAAATTTCAGCCGTCACGCGTCGCACTATCCGGTGCTATTTTATTTGCCGGTAAACGCCTGCCAGTGGAGGGTTATTTTCCGCGCCATTGCGGCTTGCGTTTTTCGATAAACGCTGCCATCCCCTCTTTGGCATCGGGTCCGCTCAACATTGCATCGTATTGGCTATAGCGTTGTGTATGTGCCGCTTGCAAGGTGTCAGCATCAAGCCCCTGCAACATCATTTGCTTGGTCGCCTGCAGCGCGGCCGGCGAGCAGGCCTGCAGCGCTGCGACGGTCCGCTGCGTCGCCTGTTGCAACTGATCAGCAGCCACCACTTCATTGATCAAGCCGTAGGATTTTGCTGTTGTAGCATCAAATAGCTCACTGCAAAGCGCAATCTTCATGGCATCCTTGTGACCTACAGATCGGATCAGTCGGTGCACGCCACCGGCCGATGCCAGGCCCACCCGTGGTTCCGGCAAGCCGAACTTCGCGTGCTCGGTGGCAATGGCAATGTCACAGCTCAGAACAATCTCCAGACCGCCGCCTATGGCATGTCCGTTAACCGCGGCAACCACAGGCTTCATAAGATCGAAGCGTTCAATAAGACCCGCATAGCCATTTGCCGGCATGTCTTCCCGTTTGATCGGCCCGTTATTACCAGCCAGGCCTTTAAGATCAGAGCCGGCGCAGAACGCTTTGCTTCCAACCGCTGTGATGACAGCAACGATTAAGCTGTCATCACGGGCATAAGTGTCAAATGCGGCCTGCAAGGCATGATGTGATTCAAGGCTCAGTGCGTTGAGCGCCGCAGGTCGGTTCAGTGTTATGGTCAGTACTGAATTGTCGGTGCTGACCAACACTGGCGGCTCTGTCATAGCTGCACCCGGCTGCCGCTTTTGGCCGCGTCATAGACGGCAAGCGTCGCGCTTAATGTGTCGGTGGCATCCTGCGCATCAATACGGGGGGGTTCGTCTCCCTTGATCACGGCGGCAAAGTGCGTTAGCTGATTGATATAGGCATCTTCCAGCTCGCCGCCCAGTGTTTCCGGGGTCAACGGATTGGTCCAGCAGCTGTCACCGGTGTCGGACTTCCATAACTTGAGATTGGGGAACTCCAGCGAGCCTTCAGTCCCCATAAACTGGATAACATTACGGCCGCTGCGGGGGAACGCCTCATTCTCTCCGGTCGCCTGCTCCCAGCTCCATGGGGAATGGCTTTGATCAGACAGCATAAAGGTGCCCAGCGCACCATTTGCAAAGCGCATGATCAGTGCAGCGGTGTCCTCTTTTTCAAACCCCAGCACGGTGTTTGAAGTCTCTGCAGAGATGCTGTGGATATCACCAACGATGTAGCGCAGTAAATCCATCTCGTGAATCAGGTTGGTGAGTATCGGCCCGGCCTGCCATTTGCGGCGCCAGTCCGCCGCGTAGTAGTCGGCCGGTTTGCGCACATTCCATAAACCATTAACAGATACCAGTCTGCCAAGATGACCCTGTTGGATAATATCGCGGGCCTGATTGACCAGGTGGTAGTAGCGACGATGGTGGCCGACCAGAACGTGTTTACCGGTGGCTGCCGACTTTTCTATGGTGCGCTGGCATTCTTCAAGCGTTGCCATCATTGGTTTTTCGACCAGCAGATGTGCACCGCTTTCCAGTGCCAGCAGCGTAGGCTCGCAATGGTGCTCAGTGGGCGTGGCGATAATAACCCCGTCAGGGTTTACCTCGGTCAGCATTTCTGCCGTGGAGCTGAACAGCGGCACACCATGCGCGTCTGCGGTTTCACGCGCCGAGGGGAATGGATCGGCAATCGCGACCAGCGCTACCCCTTCGGTACTTTGCATGGCCCGCAGGTGGCGCTTGCCAATAACCCCGGCTCCGATCAGCGCGAGCTTTAAATGACTCAAGTAATACTCTCCGGAAAACAGATTTCAGAGCGGATTTTAACGGTGCCGCAACCTCCCGCGCAATGTCCGGCAGATCATCGACACCGCGCTGAGAGTCCACGCCGGGTACCCATGAAATGCCCCCCCAAAAGGACGAAACTCAACCACCAGCCACTCCACCCTTTTTCCTCACAAGCTGCGGGCCGGAAACCGGGTGCGCAGGCATAGATACAGAAATTGCTGATTAAATGCTTTCAGATCAATGCCGTGGACTCATTGCGTCCTCCCGCACCTCACCAACGTCGCGCGCCGACGACCTGAGGGTTTGCACGTCGCCGGCTGGTCTCCCGGCAACACGCACCTCAATGACAGGCCTCAGTAACACCAATGGCACAAGGGTCATTTGGCTAGCCAAAACATATCGTTGCCGTAAAAAGTTCAGAAGTCACTATTAATACTCTACATTTCCGGCCGATAGTTAAAACGAGGCTCCGGCACGGCTGGATCAGGACGGCATTGTCCACGCGTGCGTGGCAAACTTTTTAACAAACGGAATTTGTTATCTCATGGCCTGTCAGGTCAATTACCCATTGATACGTTCAGCCATAGTGCTACCTTCATCTCTATCACAATTGACTTTTCAGCGAGGAGCAACACCACTGAGAATCGATGCACAATTTTTATGTGTTCACTGATTCAGCGGTTTCTGCGACTTACAGAACGCGTTACACACGCAGCGATGAATCTGTACCCAATGTCCTGCGGGGCGGCGAGCAGTTGTATCGAAACGCAATAAACATCAACATTTCGTACAACTAATCCTTCACTATCACCGGTAAATACGGATATTTTCCATGGTCGATTTTAAATCCATAGATGAAACCACCAAACTGGCTGGCAGCAACCGGCTGGAACTTCTTATGTTTAACCTTGACAACAAATCAGCGGAGGGAAAAACCACCCTGTATGGAATCAATGTGTTTAAGGTTCGTGAATTGATCGCACTGCCCTCTCTGGTGCAAAAACCCTATTCACACGAATGCTCGCCCGGTGTGGCGAATGTGCGAGGCAAAGCGGTTCCCGTGATCGATTTGCAACAGTATTTCGGCTACCCGCAAACCGATGACCAGAATATTCTGATCATCACCGAGTTTAACGGCAGTACTCAAGGCTTTATCGTCAGCGAGGTTGATAAAATCATTCAGCTCGACTGGCAGAATATCAGTGAACCGCCACAGATGGTAACCGAGCTCAGCGGCCTTAAACACGGCAATACACTCACTGGCATCAGTTTGTTATCCCCCACCAGCACGTTAATGATTATCGACGTCGAGCAAGTCATTTCCGAAGTACTGGGCTCTGGTATCGATGTAATCGCTGCCACAGACATGACCACCCGCAACATTGGTAAAACCATACTATTTACCGATGACTCGGCGGTGGCCCGACAGCAGGTAAGCAAGATTCTGGAAAAAATGGGTATCAAATTCCATTGCACAAACAATGGCCAGGAAGCCTATGACCTGCTCGACAAGCTGGCCACAGAAGCCGAAGCCAAAGGAGACCCGCTATCAAAAACCATTGAAGCGGTAATCACTGACGTTGAAATGCCGGTGATGGACGGCTACATGCTGACTCGCAAGATTAAAGGCGATAGACGCTTTGACGGCATTCCCGTGATGATGCATTCGTCATTGTCGGCAGAGGAGAATATTCGACTGGGTAAAAAAGTCGGCGTTGACGCCTACGTACCCAAACTACGGCCAGCGGAATTCTGCGAAGCACTGGACCAGCTACTGAACACCCCTGTAGAAAACGCCGCTTAAACACTTGCGCGTTAACCGGGTCGTGACCACTGCGGTTAGTCTCCCGGAGATAACAGTGACAAACCGGCCACTGCAAAAAAAAGCGCTGGCTTTATGAAAGCCAGCGCAGCTGCTTTCGCGTAACGCCTTAGGCGTTGATCAACGCTTAGTATGCCGGCTACTTTTTTTGCGCCGTCAGGTGCGAAAATGCCGCATAGAGATTGCCGGGCGCACGCTCCTCAACCAGACTGAGTTTGTCTTCTATATGCTGTAAATGCACCTCCATTGCCTGCTGGGCGGCAGCGACGTCTCCGCTCGCGATGACATCGATGATATCAAAGTGCTCCTGATGAGCACAGAGCGTGTGGTGTGGTGACTGGTAGGTAGCGATAATGAGCGACGTCTGTGGCACCAGCTCTTGCAGGTATCTCTGCAGTGTGCGGTTCTGCGACACTCCGGCCAGTTGTATGTGGAAGTCACCACTCAACCTTAAGCCGCTACCCACATGCTGACGTCGCACCTGATCACGCTCGTCTTCAACACACTGCCTGAGCGCGGCAATAGAATCTTCAGTGGCAGATAGCGTCGCCTCCCGAATAAGCTCACGTTCAATCAACCGCCGAACCCCGAGCACCTCCCTGGCCGTGCGGACATCGGGTTGAATGATAGTGGCACCACGATTTGGCTGGATATCGACAATGCGGTCGTGTGAGAGCCTTAGTAAAGCGCGTCGCACGACCGTCCGGCTGACCGAAAAGATATCTGCCAGCTCATCCTCTTTGAGTTTAGTGCCCGGCATCAGGCGCCGATCGAGGACGGCGTCGAGGATCTCTGTATAGAGATACACATCTTGCGTGGTACTGCCGGTTTCACCCACGGGGATCAACAGCGGACTTGATTTGTTCCCACCGTCACTGTTGTTCAGAGTATTTTCTGCCATTGTTCCTCCTGCCAAAATCCACCGGACTCACCACCTGTGTGTCTGTCGTGTGCTACTTCAAACTGGAAAACCAGACATCAATGGTGGCTCGTTCTTCATCGGTGATGCCGGTCAGATTGCCGATAGGCATCGCTCTGGTCACAACCGATTGCTGATGAATAACCAGTGCCTGACGGGTGATGTCCTGCTCCGACTCGAACACAATTCCTTTTGGCGGTGCTTGAAAACCCGGTTGCGACGGCACACTGGCATGACACGAACTGCATCGCTCGGTGACAATCTTGTGTACTGCACTGATATCCGCGGCACCGATCAGTGTTGAGGATAATTTGTCCGTCTGCTGCGGTGCTACCAGTGTGACAATTCCGGCCAGCACAGCAAACGCCAGAATAAGCGGCACCACAGACGCCTGCCCCTTGTGGCGGGCGACAAAATAGATCCGGATAAAAGCCCCCACCAATGTGATTGCCATCAGTATCAGCCAGTTGTACTCATGGCCGTAGGTCATTGCATAGTGATTGCTTATCATCACAAACAACACGGGCAGCGTGAAATACGTGTTGTGCACTGAGCGCTGCTTACCACGAATACCGTGAATCGGGTCAGGTTGCCGACCTTCCTCCTTGGCGCGCACCAGATCTTTCTGACCCGGAATGATCACAAAAAAAACATTGCCCACCATTATGGTACCGAGCATGGCACCGAAGTGCATGTAGGCGCCCCTGCCACTGAACACCTGACACAAAGCGAACGCCAGAATCGTCAACACCACCAGTAAAATTAACGCCATTAGGTTTTCGCGTTTGCCGACAGCGCTTTCACACAACCAGTTATAGGCAATCCACCCGATAGCAATTACCGCCACACCAATAGCGATAGCCATTGGTTTCGACAGTTCAGCTACCCCTGGGTCAATCAGGTAGATTTCAGCGCCGTACCAATACATCAGCGCCAGCATGAACATGCCGGTAATCCAGGTGGTATAGGCTTCCCATTTAAACCAGTGCAAATGCTCTGGCATCTGCTCGGGCGCCAGCTGATATTTTTGCGCATGGTACATACCACCGCCGTGTACTGACCAGACCTCGCCGGATACTCCCTTGTCACGATCGGCTTCAGATTTCGGTGGCTCGAGTGAATTGTCCAGCCAGATAAAATAGAATGACGCACCAATCCACGCTATACCGGTGATCATGTGCACCCAGCGGCCCAATAAATTTACCCAGTCGAGCAGGTAGGCGGCCATGTCAGCTCCCCCGGTACGTGCTGTAGCTATAGGGCGATACCAGTAACGGCACGTGGTAATGTGATGTGGGATCGCTGATGCCAAAACGCAGCACGACACAATCGAGAAACGGATAATCAGAGCGATTGCCTGCACCGAAGTAGCGCCCGGCCTCGAACTCAAGTTCATAGGCACCGGCACGCATTTGCTCACCCGACAGCAGCGGCTCATCACAGCGTCCGTCATCGTTGGTTTTTGTTTCAAGCAGCAGTTCGCGGTCGCCGCCATCTACCCGGCTTAATCGGATAGTCATTTCTTTTGCCGGAACACCTCTAGCTGTGTCCAGTACGTGAGTCGTTAATTTGGTCATAGTTTTATTCCGGATTTACGGCCGACAGGACGGAGTATTCTAGAAGCGGGACGGGAATGTCATGTGACGATTGACATCTTTGTACAACAGATAGCGGAATGTGCCATCGCCACCTGCGTAACAGGCTTGCGGGCAATAGGCACGCAACCACATGTAATCGCCGGCTTCGACTTCGACCCAGTCCTGGTTCAGATTATAAATGCCTTTACCCTCCAGCACATACAATCCGTGCTCCATCACATGGGTTTCCAGAAACGGGATAACACAGCCTGGCTCGAAGCTGACAATCGTAATATGCATATCGTGGCGCAGATCGGTTTTGTCGACAAAGCGTTTGGTTGACCAGCCGTTATTACTGCCGGGCATGACATAGGCTTCTATGTCGCTTTCCTGTACCACAATCACGTCTGGTTCATCGAGCCCCTTGACGTACTGATAGGGTTTGCGAAACCAGTGAAAGGTTGCCTGATCCGGACCGGTATTAAAAAGCGTCCAGTCAGCGCCAGGCGGCAGGTATACATAACTACCACACTCAAGTACGTTTTTTTCACCGTTTACTGTCAGGGTCAGGGAACCGGCTGTTACAAACAATGTCGATTGCACGCCGTCTTCAGTTTCCGGGGTGCCGCTGCCGCCGCCCGTTTCGATCTCGACCAGATAATGCGAAAAAGTGGCACAGAATCCTGCGATGGGCGACGCCAGAATCCAGAGACGCGTATCGTCCCAGAACGGCAGACGACTGTTAACAATATCAGTCATTGAACCGCGTGGTATAACGGTGTATGCGTCTTTAACAACTGCTCTGCTGTCAAGCAGGGTTCTCTGCGCAGGTACATCACCCGGTCTCACCGGTAGTCGTTTCGGATTCATAGATGCTTAACGGGCCAGTGCGTCGGCTCAGCGGCTTATGACGGCGCTGAAGTCAATAATGAAAGGGTTGTCAAAGTGACATTCATCGAGGTTGTCACCCTCACCAATATAGTCCACTACAACAAATAAACTGCGCTTGACGACAGGTGTCAACACGCCGTGCCAGGTATTGCGATGATAGTTAACCCCCTGATAACCGCTGGTAACAAACACGACGGGGTTGACGGCAATACCATCACTGTCTGCGGCCACCACAATGAGATAAGGATCCGTTGATGTCGGGAAAAAGGCCTGCGACCCCAGCGGGTGACGTTCGACATAGCGCAACGTCAGCGGATCTGCGTAGGGCTTTGCATCAAACAGACTGACCCCGGCCTTACCGGAACGGTCTATGTCCAGCGATACCAGGTCACTGAAGCGTTGACAATTGCCATTGTTTATCGCGATCGGCTGATGACCGGATGTCTCCAATACTTCGCCGTAAGCGCTGAAAGCGTCAGGCGTCAGGGGACGAGGAGTCAGGTTGTTCATAGAGTGCGTTTTATTAGACGGGTTTGTCGCCGCACAACAAGCGTGCAGCGACAGAGCAACGTGATGACCGGCTATCGGTTTTCGTCACTGGGATCACGATAATCGCGTGGTTCGTAGTCAGTGCGATCACCATAACTCGGCCGATGCCTGCGCCCCGGCTCGTCGCTGTATCGGGGCCTGTCGTCATAGCGAGGCCGGTCTGCGCGGCGGGGCTCATCGCGGTAGCGCGGACGGTCATCGTAATCAGGCTCATCATAGCTTGGCTCATCTCGATATACCGGTGCATCGTCATAGCGCGGTTCTTCACGGTATCGAGGTGCGTCGTCATATTGCGGAGTATTGTCACGGCGTGGTGTGGCATAGTCCGCGCGCGGGTCATCTCTGTAACGAACGCGGCCATAGGTCTCGCGCTCCTGATTTTCTGGCTGTTCACTGGCGCGCTCATAGCCGTAGCGATCATCACCACCGCTGTCATCACCATCATCTTCATCATCTGGAATGATTGCATTCAACAGCATCGCAATTGCCGCAGCCGGCAACAAGCCGGATGTCATCAGAACCTTCAGGGTGTCCGGCAGATGCTGTAATGCACCCGGCTCCAGTTGCAAACCCAGACCAATAGACAGAGCCACCGCAAAAATCATCATGTTGCGTCGAGTCCAGTTAACGTCAGAGAGCATATTGACGCCGGCCGCTGCCACCATACCAAACATCACGATTACGCCACCGCCAAGTACCGCAATCGGCATGGTGGAAATCGCTGCACCGAATTTCGGCACCAGACCGGCCGCAACCAGAAAGATTGCACCGAGAGTCACAACGTGACGACTCATGACACCGGTCATTGAGATCAGGCCGACGTTCTGGCTGAACGATGTGTTTGGCAGTGCGCCGAAAGCGCCCGACAGTGCGGTGCCGACACCATCGGCCATCGTGCCACCGGCGACTTCTTTGTCGGTCGCTTCACGGCCGGCGCCGCCCTTGGTGATACCGGAAATGTCACCGACAGTTTCAATAGCAGACACAATACCCATCAGACACATCGCGATGACGGCGGCCGCATTGACCTCGAACCCGAAGTGCAGCGGATTGGGGGCGGAGAACCACGATGCTTTTTCGACATTGGCAAAGTTGATCAGCTCAGCGATACCCAGCGAATCCAGACCGTACGCGACTACGTAACCCGCCAGCAAACCAAGTAGTACCGCCGACACCGAGAGCATTCCTTTGGTGAAAAACTTAAGCCCCAGAGTGACGACAATAACCACCATCGCCAGGCCCCACTGCAACAACGACCCATAACCGGGCTTGCCGATCATCGGCACACCACCGGCCGCATACTGTATACCCACCTTAACCAGCGCGAGACCGATCATCAGTACCACCAGTCCGGTGACCAGCGGTGGCAACCAGTGTCTTATCCGGCCAATGATAGTGCCTAGAAAAAAATGAAATATGCCTCCGAGTACAATGCCACCCATCAGGGCGGCCATGCCGAAGGTTTTGGCAATCGGTATCATTACCGGAATAAACGCAAAGCTTGTTCCCTGCACCACTGGCAATCTGGCGCCAATCGGTCCGATAGATATGGTTTGTATTAATGTGGCAATGCCCGCAAACACCATTGACATCTGAATCATGTAGATCATGTCGCTGATGTCACCCGATCCAAAGCCGAAACCGGCAGCACCTGCAATAATTATAGCGGGGGTCACATTGCTGACAAACATTGCCAGCACATGCTGTATACCCAACGGGATTCCCTTGCCTAAGCCGGGAAAATAGTTGGGATCACGCATTTGCTCAGGCGTCATTCCCGCGATGGTCTTGGCCATAGTCCTCTCCAGTTTACTCGTGAGCCCGATCGCCTGCCGAACGGCTACCGCTCAAGCTGATTTTTGGGTGTAGATTTCAAAATACTGAATTATGCAGACGCTTCTGCAGCTTCGCTTTTCTCAAGGTGTATGAATAGATTCTTAGTACGTCACTGTTGCAATTGTGTGCACCGCAGCGGCGCAGACAATACTTGCGAATGCCCCCGCTGTGCGGCTGCCGTGCAAAATTAACCGCATGATAACCGGCAAATTTTCTCGCAGCGCCACCGCAGTATATTTCGGATACAATACTGTATACATTTCTGTGTTTGCTAGCAAATACTATCTCGGAATCAGCTATTCGGGAGCCTCACGCCCCCTTGGCGGGGTCTCCGGCACAACCTCGCGCCGGAGACTGCGGCCTAAAAAAGGTGCTGCCTATTCCTGTGTGTTACTGAAGCAGGTAAGTATCCACGGTATCAATCGTCACCGGACGCTTTGCCGCGCTGCTGCCGTCAAGCAACTCGTCGTCTTCACTCCCGAAATACAACGTGCCGCCTGCAACCAGACCAAGATCGTACTCAACACTGTAGGAGTCAGAGCTGTCTAAGAAGCTCTGGAATTCAGCACCCGGGGGCTGACCATCAACCAGCACAGATTCAAGTTGGGTATCAACATGGGTCGCCAGCCCCTGAGGAGTTGTTGTGGTTCCACCCGGATAGGCTAAGGAACGCGTCATCAGGTACTCCGTCGGAATGTCAGGTGTCTGGCAATCGGGATCGGTGTAATAGAGAGTCCGGGTACTGGCAGAACCACCTGACACGGTGATAGTCGACACCGTATAGAGGGTGTCGGCTTCACCAGGGTCCGCCGCTCGACAGGATTGCATCCAGGTACCGTTGAACATCGTGCCGGCGGTATTTAGCGGATCTCCGTCACCTTCCGGCGTACTGGTCGATGCAGAATCGCTGCTGCCGCCGCAAGCGGTGAGCAGTGACCCGGCCACTGAAAAACACAAAATCGCGCAAGTTTTTATCACCATAATACTGTTCCTTAGTCTGTCCGGCATCTGGCAAGGATTGACAGACACCAGCCGTTCAGTTGTCTCACCGACGCCGACTGTCATTGCACAGGGCACTGGTGAAAGGGGACCACAGTTTCCAAAACCGCGGGGTGACGGGAAATCAAACAGACGCACGCAGCAGATTGATGCCGATACACGTCGACAGCTCTGCCACCGGTCTGACGTGTACACCCGCCACTGACGATGCCGTGCAGAACAGCGACACTGCAATTTTCACCAACACCTCACCGGTAATTTATAACGGTATCCCGACACCACGGCTATTCCGTTGTCAGTATTCTGAGACGTGTTCGATACAGCGCACAGCTGACAAGCCCGCGACCGCCGCAGACGGCCCTCTCTAACTGCAGTCCGCCCGGCGACGGTGAGGCATTCCATCTTCACCACAGACAGGCTTCACAATGACAAAAAGATTTCAGCGACAGACGGACACACAAATAGGCCAATCCTTTGCCAATACCGATTCTGTTATTCGGCAATCGGTACAGCGCACAGCCTCTATTGAAGAATCACAATACGGCAGGCTAACGGGTTGGTCTATTGCCCCCTCTGGAAATTGATGGCGTTTTTATCACAGAGAACACGCTCGATTCAGGAAGTTACACTCAATAGCCGGTAACCGGAAAATACAGCCGTTGGTACACATCGATGTGTCACAACAAGGGCTGTACACAGACGCGACCCGCACCGACCGGTCATAGCGGAAGTGACCCGGACAACCGGCAACCTGATCGATTTAGATTTGCCTCTTGCCACTGATTACGGCATAAACAATATTCTTCCCGGTTTGCGACCCCGATGCCATTCACGCCACAGCAACCCTGCCCTTTAGCCAGGCCGATTTTACGGCTGGAGATGCACGGTCTGACCATAACTGTTATCCGTCTGGTGATTTGCTGTGTGGTGATATCATTTGCGTCAGGCTGTACGTCCCCGTTATCCCGTCCCGGCTATGACAAACCAGAGCCCTACGGTTCGGACGCTCTATACACACCGGCCAGTGCGTTTTTCCACTACACGCTCGATACCCTTCAACTGCCTGAGAACTTCGACACCGAGAACTTCAGCGACGATTTAAGTCAGGTGTGGGATCGGCTTAAGCACCCGCGTCGGGCAATAAAAAACGAGGGCGGCGTTCGGCGCTTTATCAATCGGGAGATCTTTCCCATCGATTCCGACCACCGAAAAGACAGTTACGCCGCCCTGCCCAACTATACACTTCATCTTCTCGGCGGCGGGATCGCCTACCGTCGTGACGCGGAATGGTTTAGTGACAACGACTATCGCTTCCCGCGTTTGACGGCCGCTGCACTCGGCATGGTCAGTGAGATTCTACAAGAAGGACTCGAGGTTCAGAACACCACCGACGCTGACCCGGTGGCGGACGTCTACCTGTTCAGACCGATTGGCATGTTGCTGTTCAGCCACACAAACATTGCCAACGCCATTCAACGCCACCTCGACCCGGCCATCTGGTCTCCGATCACATCATGGGACCCGGCGGACCGGCAGTTCATTAACACCGGAATTTCCTATATCTACCGTCCACCCGCCCTCACCATCGGGCGCGCCAGGCTGTTTTTGCATTCAGGGCTCAACAATATGATAGGACTGTCTCACCGTCTGCGATCGGGCAATCATTTTTCCTGGAGTGTAGGCGCTTCGGTGCAGGAAATTGTACGGCAACGCAATATACAGGCAGACCTGCGCCCGAGCGTCGGATTGTTCCTCGACCGAAATAAAAGCCTGCTGGGCTCGATAATGATTAACGACGTTGGCACAACCCGCCTGCGGATAAACCTGTACCCGGGTGTTCATCCGTGGCTGAAACACGCGGGTTTATTTGCGTCAATGGCAGATGACCATACGCTGTCTGCCGGTGTTGTTTTCCATACCCCGATTGGATTCGGGTTCAGCCAAAATTAAGTGGCAGTTTTTAGCAAGACTGCGTCGCGCAACGATTTCAGCGCAAGCCGTATTGTCGCGACGCTGCCGCGCCCTCCATACTGAATATCAGGGGGCGCAGCCAGACGCCAAAACAGAACAGAGCACTACTCGACAGATACCCGGCTACAGCAACACCAGCAGCGTCTTTATCGCCAGCGCCAGCGTGGCAAAAATACCAATCGCAAAGCACAGGGTTCTGACCGGTGCCAACCCCAGTGCGTAACATAAAAAATGCGCGCCTCTGGCGACCAGAAACACCAGCGCGACTCCGTTCACCCAACTCCCGGGCACCCCCACCAAAATAGCCAGTATCAATATCAGACCGAAGGTGCCGATGTTTTCAACCGTATTCAGATGCGATCGCTCCAGACGGAACGGCAATGACCCGGGGGAATCACCGACGGGGACGCCGGCGACGCCTTTGCCCGGCCCAAACTTGAACGCTGCCCCGACAAGAGACTGAACAACGGCGAGAATTACCACTAAGGTGGCGCAAACAAAGGCTGTTTTGTAGGTAACAAGCAGATCGGTCATAGAAATCTCCAGGGAATGAATAGTGTAGAGGGCTGCAATACCGCAACCTTCACTATGCAGACGAATGGAGAGCGACGGAATCGACAACCGCCGCGTTTTATATTCTGACTGCCCTGCAGCCGAAGGTATCGTACTCTAGGGACCCGGCTTTAACGTTGGATAGGCTTCGATATACACCAAGTCCGTACTTTTCGCCGGTATATGGCAAGCCAGACACTCTGTCTTGTAGTCAGCCGCAACATTTTCCCCGACACCGCCGCTACTGTCAGCGGGTTTATACAGCGCCCAGCCCCAGCCATCACCCCACAGCGGATTATCCGGGAACCGGTTTTCGGTATCTTTGATCATAACAAACCACTGCTTGAGCTCACTGTTGGCAAAACTGACACCCTCGCCGGTGGTATAACTGCCGCTTGTGTGCGCACGAAGCTCTTTTACCAGGGTTGCACCATCGGGGAATTTGCCGGTTTCGAGATAGGCTTCCACCGTGCTTGCCTCGGTGTAGACATCATGAAAACCGCTGGCACCACCGTCAGGCACAAACCACGACCCGAGATGCACCATGGAGGTTCGAAAACCCTGCGGAAACTCAAGACCGCCCTGTTCATCAACGTAACTGGAGAAACTATCCCCGGCATTGACACCGGACATCAGCCACAACCCCGCAACGCCAGCCGCCAGAACTGCCGTCGGGCCGGTAATCTTCTTTTTTCGCATGACTCAAAAGACCTTATTTCAACTCGGACTTGACGCCACCAATGGCCTCTTCACCAGTGCCTTTACCCGCACGCAGTACCGGGTAATACTGCGTGAACACAAAATCATCCGCCGCGCTCGCCTGATGGCATGCATTGCATGCCTCCTTCGGGAACGCCGACGCAGACTCTAGAAGGGACGAATGATCAGGGGTCGAGAAACTGTAGTACGCCCAGTTACCCGGCTCGTCGGGAAAATGCTCAGCGCTTTTTATCGTCGCTTCCAGTCCCAGATAATCCCCCTCAAAATAGCCAGCGCCACTGCTGGCCATTTTGCTGCCGACACTGACAAGTTCTTTAATCAGAATAGTGCCGTCCTGAAAGTTACCGGTTTCTTTCCAGTGTTCCCAGCTGGCCGGGTCAATGTAGACATTGTGAAACTCGGGGAACGCTGCCTTGCCATTGTTCATATCGTTCGGGGTCACCGGCGTGCCGACATATATCCACTCCCGATACCCGGTCGGACGGTCAAGTGCACCATCAACGATAGTAAAAAAATCACCGTCTGCCGCCTGCGACGGAGTGAAAATCTGTGCGCCTGCCACCACCGCTATTGCGGCTACGCCTGTTAACGATCTGCTTTTCATAATGAGGTTGCTCAGTTGCTGGAAAACCCGTTGGTGTAACCGCTTAATCACCAACCCGACCCATCGGCATTTGCTGTTGCTTCCTGTCACCGATTGGCAAAGAGTCTAGCGACCGTCAAAGAGCGTGTGAAATAGGGAGTTAATCAATCATGATAAGCAATCGTTATAGGCGGTAACCTGTTAGTGAGTGACAAAGTAAGGTGATCAATTTAGCTGGTGGCCTCTGCCCAGTTGTGGCTGTTCAATTGATCAATCAGTTGCTCAAGCCCCGGGGGGATGTCGGTCTGCCGCACAGTGACAAACTCGATTTTGCGCGACAACGGCGGATCTATCACGGGTCGGAAATTCAGCGACGGACGCAGCAGCGAGTAACGCGGAATGACGCTCACACCCATACCGTCACGAATCAGGCTTTGAATCCAGTCTTCGCGCTGACTCCTGAATGCGACCTCCAGATCAAGATTGCAATCGGCGCACAATCGTAAAAAATCACCGCGAAATTCACAATGCAGCCGATCAACATAGCGCTGTTCGGCGACGGCCTGCAGCGGCACTGCATCAAGTGCGGCAAATGGGTGGTCCTGCGGGAACGCAACCACAATAGGCTCTTCAAAGAGATTGATATAATCCAGCAGGTGATGCGGTGCTCCGCGCCTTGAACAGAACGCCCCATCGATCGCACCCGACAGCAATAAGTCGACAATTGCATCCGGGGTCACATCGTGCAATACCAAAGACACCATCGGGTGCTGAACCTGAAACTGATTGAACAATTCACTGAATGCCACCGGACCAATTGTGCACATCAGGCCAATGTTCAGCTCGGCCGCCTCACCGCTGGTAATGGCCTTTGCCGCAGTGCGCACTAATTGTCTGGTACGATCAATCTGCTGAAAGTGTACCTGCAGTGTTTTACCTAACCCGGTCAGTTCCGTATAGCGACCGTCGCGATGAATCAACTCACCGCCGAGTTCAGACTCGAGCCGTTTGATCGCTTGAGTCAACGCTGGCTGGGACACATGGCATTGCTCTGCCGCGCGGGTGAAGTTCAGTGTGTCGGCAACCGCCAGAAAATACCGAACCTGATTAAAATCCATACCTTGCACCTGCCGTGTGTGATGATCTGTATGCGTCGAGCACACCTGGACAACTGACAATACCACCGCCGGTCGCAAACGCACCGCAATGTACACGAATAGCACGCATCGGAATAGCTGCAGTGGCAAATCGACCGCATTATAAGCGGTCGTGTCTTCATTTTTGACAATAATGGCGAAACAGCAGCCGAACACGCACAAAAACACTAAATCAGGTTCGGCGGTTAGTAATCCCGACAGGCGGCAAACACCAGCGACGCGATACCCGGCCGGTAAACCGGCGCTCTACCAACAGCAGGATACCCTGTGACATTTGAAATTTATCATCAGTTATGGCTCCATAAAGGCGTGGCATGCTGTTCGCTGCGCGACCCGCCCCTAAACCCAAGGCAATAGTCACGGTAATTTAAAAATGGATGATTCAAAATTCGGTAAAAAAGACGCTCGAGGCAACTGGGTGCCCTCTGCCCGAATCAGCTATGGACCGTTTTTCAGCTGGCCGCCGCAGGCAACAGCGCTGCGTGAGTGGCTGTTCGGGTTTCCCGGTTACTTTCTGCCCTGGAACGTTCTGTACGCCGTGCTCGCCATTGTGATCTGGCAATTCCTGACGCCCTCACTGACGGATTTTTCCGCCGATACCGGCTACTGGGTTGGCGTGATTCTGGCGCGCAATGTTGTTCTGGCCTTGCTCGTCTACGGTGGATGGCACTTGTGGTTTTATGTCTGGCGCAAACAAGGCACCGCATTCAAGTACAACAGCAAATGGCCCAGACAGGACTCGTCGGCGTTTTTGTTTAATAACCAGAACGCAGACAATATATTCTGGACGCTGGTCAGCGGCGTTCCCATCTGGACGGCCTATGAGACGCTGTTGCTCTGGGCCTATGCCAATGGTCATATTGCCCTGCTGAGTTTCGCAGACCAGCCGGTCGCATTCATACTGCTGTTTTTCCTGGTGCCGCTGATTCATGAGGTAGGATTCTATTTTGCCCACCGCAGCCTGCATTGGCCACCACTCTATAAAATCGCACATAAACTGCACCATCGCAATACCAACCCCGGGCCCTGGTCAGGGCTCAGCATGCACCCGATTGAACATGTGATCTATTTTTCTTCTGTTTTACTGTTTCTGGTCATTCCCGCACACCCGATCCACATGATCAATCTGGCTTCACGATTGGGACTGGCACCCGCTCAGGGACACACGGGGTTTGATCGCGCGGTTACCGGCGAAGACAAAAGCATGGATATTTCCTACTATGCACACTATCTTCACCACAAATATTTTGAAGTCAACTACGCCGACGGTATGGTGCCTCTGGATAAATGGTTCGGCTCTTTTCACGATGGCTCACCAGAGTCACACGCGGCGATGAAATCACGCATTGCCGAACGTCACCGCTAGAATTTCCGGCTATCATCGCTGACCGGGATCCCCCTCATCGCACGACATGAGGGGGAAGCGCACGGCCTTCTTCTGCAAGCTCTTCGCGGGTGGCAAAACCGATCATAATCCCGGGCGGCTCTTTGTTATCAGTCATTTTCTCAATAATTGTAGCGCTGCGTGTGATACGCGAGTGGTGCTGACGGCTCCACTCAAAGTGCAGTTCCCGCAATCGCTGCAGTTGCGCTGAATAGAGCGGGTCGTCACCAAGATCGTTCACTTCGTCAGGATCGGTTTGCAGATCAAACAGAATCGGGCGCATTTTTTCTACGTGAATATATTTCCAGCGACCGTCAAATACCATCACTAATCGGGCATCATTTTGATCTACCCCGACTGCCCGCCTTGCATCACGGGTTGAATAGTCGTACTCCGAAACACAGTATTGCCGCCAGTCGTTTGCCCGGCCCTGCAACAGCGGCGCCAGCGAGCGACCCTCAATAATATGCGGCTTGTCGATACCGCCGAAATATTCAATGAACGTGGGTGTGAGATCGACCCCTTCGACCAATGCCTCCGACGCTGTTCCCCGGGTTGAATCAGCGGTAGCGCGCGGATCATAGATAATCAAAGGTACTCTGGCCGAGCAATCATGAAACAGATCTTTTTCACCGAGCCAATGATCCCCCATATTGTCGCCGTGATCAGAGCAGAATACGATCATCGTGTCGTCCATGCGACCGTTGTCTTGCAGGTAGCTGAACAGCCTGCCCATTTGATCATCCAGTTCTTTAATCAACCCCATATAGACTGGTGCCACCAGATCACGGATGTGATCACGGGAGAAACTCCGGCTTACCCGCATATCCATCCAGGCTTGCATCAAAGGATGGTCGGTGTCTTTTTCCTTTTCGGTGCGATTAACCCCAGGCAGATCGGTGGCGGAGTACAACGAGTTATAGGGCGCTGGTGCCAGATACGGCCAATGCGGTTTTATATAGCTCAGGTGGCAAAGCCAGGGCTGATCCCCCTGTGCCTCGATGTATTCAATGCCCCGCGTTGTTAGCCATGCGGTTTCCGAGTGCTCTTTTGGCACACGCGCTGCCAGCGGCGCATTTTCAAGCATCCAGCCAGACCGCATTTCCCCGTTGGCGTCGACCGCCGTATTAGCCCACTCCTCCCACGGGTTTTCCCCGCCCATTCCACGGTCGCGCAGGTATTGATCGTAGTCTTCAGCGTGTCGGCCCGGGTACTGTGTAGCGTTTGTGCCATCGTCACGGACAACTACATCAAAACCGCACTCACTGACCAGTGCACCAATGGTGCTTTCGGGCTCGATACCCAGTCGCTTCATGCCTTCGAGGTCTGGCGTCATATGTGTTTTTCCGACCAATGAACACTTGACACCTGACTCACGCAGATGGTCGCCCAGCGTGGGCTCCCCGACCCGCAGCGGAAAACCATTCCAGGTTGACCCGTGGCTTCGCACGTAACGGCCGGTATAAAAACTCATGCGGCTCGGTCCGCAGATTGGCGATTGTACATAAGCACGATCAAACCGAACCCCCTGGCCGGCAAGCCAGTCGAGGTTCGGTGTATGAATATGACTGGCGCCATAGCAACTCAGGTAGTCCCACCGCAGCTGATCGGCCATAATCCATAAAACATTCATTGAGCAATTACCTTCAAAACGATAAAACGACTCTACCCGTCAAGGGGTGGCCGTGCAGATATTATAACGTCCACCGCAGCACCAGGCAGCGTCTCCGGGCGGCTGATAGCGAGCGATTGTATCCGCAGGCTGGCCTTGTCGTGACGTCGGACTGTACCAGCGTTGCCGCTTGCTTGCCGACAGGCGCTGTGAAACTATCGAAGCATGGCTTTAGACAGGCTATTGCACAGTTGCCTGATGCAAGCTTCCGCGTGTGACAACTTTTACCACAGGACCCGCCCATGCCACTGCTCACCACTTGTATCGGTGCCTACCCGAAGCCTGAGTTTGTCAGACTACCAGACTGGTTCACTGTGGACGACGGACCCGATACCGCCGACCCGACGCGCTTCTGGGTTGACGCCATGGATGCCATGGGGCCCGATGCCGCTGCCATCATCGACAAGGGAGTAGCCGAAGCGATTCACGATCAAATCGCCGCAGGCATCGACATCCCCACAGATGGCGAAATAATACGTGAGAACTATATCCATTATCATTGCCGGCACCTGAACGGCTTTGATTTCGACGGCCTCACTAATAAAGAGGTCCGCGGCGGTACTTACGCCGCTAACCTGCCAACGATACGCGGCACTGTCAGTATAGATCAGCCGTTTTTATACAAAGAATGGCAGGCAGCACAGGCCCACTCATCGCAATCGGTAAAGATGACCCTGCCGGGCCCGATGACCGTCTCCGATACCAACGTCGACGCTTTCTACAACGACCCGGCCAGGCTCGGTGCGGATATTGCCACCGCATTGAATAAAGACGTCCTGCGATTGGCTGAAGCAGGCTGCAAATATATCCAGATTGACGAACCCCTGTTTGCGCGCAAGCCGACGGAGGCACTGGCTTATGGGTTCGAAAACCTTGAGCGCGCGTTTCATAACTGCCCCCGCCAAGTGGTACGGACAGTCCATATGTGCTGCGGGTATCCGGATCGACTCGATCACCCCGACTATCCCAAAGCAGATCAGGACGCCTATCTGCAAATTGCTGATGCCGTAGAACAGTCGAGCATTGATGCCGTGTCTGTTGAAGACGCACATCGCCACAACGATCTCAAGCTGCTGGAGCACTTTCAAACCACCAGCGTGATTTTCGGGGTTGTCGCTGTCGCCAAAAGCCGTGTAGAACCGGTCGATGAGATTCGCTGTCGACTGCAACAGGCACTTGAGCACATTGATTCAGGGCGGTTGATCGCCGCGCCCGATTGCGGACTGGGACTGCTTGATCGCAAGACCGCGGTGGCCAAACTAACCAACCTGAGTGCAGCGGCCCGGTCAATTTAGTGTTGATCAATAAGGCCAGTTGCACAGCATTGGCTGCATGACTGGCGCGGGATCTCGCAAAGACGACACACCACGGAGACACCGTGTTTCAGGCTTGCGCTGAGAAAGCAGCAATCGACCTCCAGACCACACAAACGCTATAGCGTCTGCCAGTGATGGCAGGCCACCTGGTGCTCGCCATTCATGGTGTCGAGCTTCGGTTCCTGCTGCCGGCACAGATCGGTCGCGTGCGGGCAGCGAGTCTGAAACTTACATCCCGGGGGCGGATTGGTTGGCGACGGTATTTCGCCTTCCAGTTTCTGCGCATTGCCACGATTATCCGGATCAAGCGACGGAATGGCAGACATCAGTGCACGCGTATAGGGATGCCTTGGTGCATTGAATAGCTCACGCGTTGATGCAGTTTCAACCAGACTGCCCAGATACATCACAGCGACGTGATCACACACGTGCGCCACCACGCTGAGATCGTGGCTGATAAACAAAAAGGTCAGCTGCATTTCGTTGGAAATAGACTGCAGCAGATTTAACACATCGGCCTGAATCGACACATCAAGCGCGGCGACGCTTTCGTCGGCAACGATAAAACGCGGACTGGACACCAGTGCCCGCGCAATAGAGATGCGCTGGCGCTGGCCGCCCGAGAAAGCGTGCGGATAACGCCTCAGGTGCTCGAGGTTCAAGCGGCACTTGGCGGCAACTTCTCTGACGCGCTCGTCGGTTTCTTCGCGGTTTGCCGTCAATTGCATTACTTCAAGTGGCTCGGCAATGATATCTCTGACCGTCATGCGCGGACTCAACGCGGCGTAGGGGTCCTGGAAAATCAATTGTGCCCGCTTGCGAAAGTCTTTGAGGTCATCGCCGGCCAGATCATTAATGCGATAGTTTACTTCACCGTCGCGATAGGTGACATCGCCACGGGTGATCGGGGCGGCTTGCAGCAGTGCACGACCCAGCGTGGTTTTTCCTGAACCGGACTCACCGACCAGACCAAAAAAACTGCCACGTTCAATCTGCAGGTTTATGCCGTCAACGGCTTTAACAACCGGCTTGGGCCCGAACAGATTGCCGCGCAATGGATAATGGACAGACAAATCCCCGGCGGTGATCAACGGTTCAGTCATACACGGCCTCCAGCCGGATCACGCAACACACAGGCCACCCGGTGGTCTGGTTGTACTTCGACGACTGCCGGTGCGACGCTATTGCATTGGCCTGCTATTGCCTGGCTACAGCGGGTATGGAAAACGCATCCACCGGGCCGCTCGAGCGGTGACGGGATATCACCGGGTATCGGGGTTAGCGGTGCGTCGAGATCATCGAGTCTGGGCAGCGCATTTAGCAAGCCCCGGGTATAAGGATGAGAGGGCGTGCGAATCACCGGGCGCACCGGTCCGGTCTCCAACAGGTTGCCCAGATACATCACGGCAACCCTGTCCGCCGTCTGTGCGATCACTCCTAGATCGTGCGTGATAAACAGGATACCCATTTTGAATTCTTCGACCAGATCAAGCATCAGGTCAATTACATGCGCCTGAATTGTGACATCGAGAGCGGTCGTTGGCTCATCGGCAATCAGCAGTCTGGGTTTGGTCGACAATGCCATTGCGATCATTGCACGTTGTCGCATACCGCCGGAAAATTCAAACGCGTATTGCTTAAAACGCTTTGACGCATCGGATATACCGACACGGTTAAGCATATCGATAGAATGCTCTCTGGCCTCTGCTTTGGTCATGGTCGTGTGCAGCAGGAGCTGCTCGACCATCTGGCTTCCGACTGACATCGCCGGTGCAAAACTTGCCATCGGCTCCTGGAAGATCATCGAGATCAGGCCACCGCGAATCTGCATGCGATCCTGAGGTCGCTGCAACGATAGCACATCGATTGTATCCGCCCCGGTGTTGACCGTGATGCGGCTGTGCTCTCCATAGACGGCATTTTCAGCATTCAGCAGCATCAATGCCTTGGCCGTCACCGACTTACCAGACCCGCTCTCACCCACCAGCCCCAGCACCTCACCGGCCTGAATGTCGAAGCTGACGTTATCCACCGCCGTTACCAGACCTTCAGAGGTGCGGAACTGGATGGACAGATTCTCCACTGAAATGAGCGGCTGTTGATTTGCATCCGGCATCAGTGCTTGTCCGAGTAGGGATCGGCGGCGTCGCGAAGACCATCACCGACAAACACAAATGCCAATACCAGTGCGATAAAAAACACCACCGGAATAAAGTACCACTGATAGTTCAGCAACACATCGGCCTTGGTAACGTTCTGTAACAGCACGCCCAGTGAATTCACCGGATCTTTCAGCCCCAGACCGATAAACGACAGCGCTGTTTCAGACAGCACCATATAGGGAAACGAGATCACCAGATCGACAATAATGTAGGAGGTAAACGACGGCAGCAGATGCTTGCGTATAACATGTCCGGCACCGGCACCGGACAACTTCGCCGCCAGTACATAGTCCTGATTGCGTTCCACCAGTAAATGCGTTCGAACCCGCCTTGCCAGTGTCGGCCAGCCGATCAAACCGAGAATGATCGAAATAAAGAAAAACCGCATCTCCGCCGACCAGGTATCGGGGACAAACGCCGCCAGCGCCATAAACAGAGGAATCGCCGGCACCGTCCGCACCGCATCGGTAAACATCTGGATAACTCCGTCCAGCAACCCACCGAAATAACCGGACACACCGCCGATCACCAGTGCCAGCACAAAGCTTATAAATACACCGAGTGTGCCTACAGCCAGCGAGGTATAGATCGCGTGTAATGTACGGGAAAATATATCCTTGCCGACTGAATCGGTACCAAAAATATGGATATTACCGTCGGCAGCACCAAACAAGTGTGTGGTAAATGAGAAGCCCGGAATAGTGAAGTCGAAGTTTTTACCGGGCAGATTAATGCGATAGTTAAAATACCGGTACTCCCAGCCATCAACAAACAGCTCAATATAGCGGCGCTTCTCTGTGTTGACCTCAGTGACCCAGCGAAAATTAGTTTTAATCGAGCGCGTTCGCTCCAGCGTATACAAAAACGGTCTGGCCGAGCAGCCGTTGTGATCACAGAATTTAGGAATCTGAGGCGGCCCGTTCTGGTAGTCCTTATCGCGGCCTTTCACGGTTGGATCGTAGGGTGATAAAAATGGCGCAAACAGACCAAGCAGCATCAGAAAGATCAGCACACATCCGGCTATCATCGCACCGCGATTCGCCTTAAACCGGGCCCAGATCAGTTGCGACTGGGTTGCAGTGAAGTACTTTTCGCGCGCCAGTTGATCGGCGGTGTTCAAAGACCCGGTGCTCTTGCTGTCAGCCATCAGCCCTGCCCCATCACTGAGCGGCGAACTCGCGGGTCAATCACTGCAAGAGCAATATCGGTGACAAAGTTCAGTGCCACAATAGACGCCGTCAACAGAAAAATAATTGCACCGGCCAACTGTTGATCATTAGAACGGGCCAGCGATTCCAATAACAGTGAACCGGCTTCAGTCAGGGTAAGAATTGTCGCGACGATTGGCAGTTCATTAAAGACCCGGTTTAAATCGAAACCCAGTGAGTTAACAATAGGACCCAGTGCGTGTCTGGCCGGATAGCGCCACAATAACTTACCACCACTCAGGCCCCGCGCTTTGGCAGCTGTGACATACAGTTTGCCGGACTCATCCAGCATCAGAGCGCGTACCGTCTGCAACGCAAACGCTGTAGCTGACCAGCCTAGAATAAAGATCGGCAGCCAGGCGTGTGAGAGAAAATCGAGTACCCGCGCCACCGACCACTCAGCATCCCGATACTCCTTGGAAAACAACCCGGTCAGCGTTTCGCCGAAATACACCGTCGAGAACAGCATGATCATCAGTGCCAGCAGAAAGTTTGGCATCGCCAGCCCGAAATAAGAGACAAACCGCAAACTGCCATTCAGCCATTTGCTTTTCGACGCCGACGATATAATACCCACCGGTATGGCGATCAGGTACGCCAGTACCAGCGAGGTTAGACATATCCCCAGACTGATCAGGAATTTATCACCCAGTAACTGATTGATGTTCAGGCGCAGGATGCAGCTGTCACCAAACTCGCCTTTGAAAAATACCCGCCCGACCCAGCCGGTCCAGCGCTGCAGAAACGGTTTATCCAGGCCCAGCCGGACTTTCTCCGCCTCGATGTCGTCGATGGTAATCTGCTGTCCCTGGGTGTTTTTAAACGCCAGGTAGCGTTCGGCACAGGTGCCCGGGACCATTTCCATTAGGGAAAAAACGATCAGCGACACCAGTAGCAAAGTAACCAGCGCCATAAAGGCGCGGGTAATGGCAAATTGAATAAACTGGAGCATCAGTGTGCTCCGGCTTTATTGAGCTGAGTCATTCGAATAGTCAGGAAACGCGCACCGGGGGCCGCGACCCGGTGCTTTGCCCTTTTAACGATCTACTCGTCCAGCCACCACTGGTAGGCTTTGTACGGATACGTACGGTAATACTCGTAGGAATTGGTTTTGAACGTGGTGAAATTTTTCAGCGCGTTGCGATGATAAATCGGGCCCTGTGATTTCACCGTACCGATAAACAACAGGTTGCCGGTCATGTTTTCAACCAGCCGCGCGCCTACTTCATTCGATTTGTCACTGCCCGCTGGCAGTGTCTGGAACTCGTTGATGTCAGCGGTTAGCTGCTTAACATACTCTGGTGGCTCAACACCGGTCGCACCATTGGAGTCGATATACTCAGCCCACAACATGCCGGTACGGTGGTCAAAGTAGTTATTAAACGGCGGAACCCAAAGCTCGTTGTTGCCCAGAATAATGCCGAGCGGCTGGCCCTTGTGCCAGGTACCGACATCCAGCTGGTTTGACGATTGTGCCGAGCGATACTCGTCTGGGGTGATTTCCTTAACCGTGCTCTGAACACCGACATCGGACCAGAACTGAGCTACCATTTCACCAACCTTACCGGGCAGACCCTGAGTGGCAAACTGAATATTCAGCACCAGTTTATCGCCATTGGGCAACTCGCGGAAACCGTCACTGTCGGTATCTTTCAAACCCACTTCATCAAGCAGACTGTTGGCCTTGTCGGTGTCGAATTCGGTGGCAAAAGTTGCCCACTTTGGATCGACAAATTCAGGTGCCGGTGAAAAACCAATGTACTGGGCCGGAACCCCGACACCAAAATACGCCGCTTCGTTGAGCTCGTCGCGGTTGATCGCAATCGACATGGCCTGACGGAAGCGTAAATCGCCAAATACTTTGCGTTTTTCCGGGTCTTCAGATGTGACATTGAACGAAAAAGTATGCATTGCGATGTTGGGAAGAATCTCGATGGTGTAATCGCCCTTCTCCTGACCATCAAGGAGGATCGGCGCTGATTCCATCTGCAGAGACTGTGCTTTGTAGTCTGCCTCTCCGTTCACCAGTTTAAGAATGCGGACTTCATTGTCGTTAGCGTAGACTTCGTCCTGTTCGTTGATGTACGGCATCTGGTTACCGGCAGTATCAACCACGTGGAAGTACGGGTTCGCCACGTAGTGCCGGCCCTCGGTGGTATCGGTAACCGTGATAAAGCTCTCGAGCGTCGGATAGACGTCGGCCGGCATATTGGCGACTTTGTCCGGGCTGTTAAGCAGCGGCGATGGTGTGTCTGTCCAGTCAGAGTTGCCAAAATACGCTTTGATCACCGCGTAGCCGTTTTCAAAGCCAAGATCTGCGGCCAGTTTGTCGGCATCAGGGTTTACATCCGGGTGGAACTGACCCAGAAAGTGCTTTGGCAGAAACGCCTGGGCAAATGACGTTGCCAGATGCGCCAGAAAACCCGGCTTCGGGGCTGGCATGGTGAAGCGTACAGTTTGCGGGTCGAGGACGTCTACTGTCATCCGCTCACCGGCGACCAGTACATAATCCTTTGGTTTCTCATAGATGTTGGGATCCATCGAGATCGTGTCGTACCAGAACTTTACATCCTCAGCGGTAAACGGAGCGCCATCAGACCACTTATGGCCCTTGCGCAGCGAAAACGTCAGTTGCGTGAAATCGTCATTCCATTCCCAGCTTTTGGCAATGTTCGGTACGATAGTCTCCAGATCATCGGAGTAGCGCACCAGATTGACATGGCGGGTCGACAGAAAATCAGAGGTGCCGGCTTCCGTTGCGTTAGACAGAGCGTCAAAGGTGCCACCGTACTTGCCAATCGACTGATACGGTACCATCACCAGGGGTTCTTCAGGGATGCGTTCGTTCAGTGGTGGTAACGCACCATTGCCACGAATTCGACCGTTAAGGGCTTCTGCGTCAGGGTTGCCGGAAAACTCCATGGTGCAATTAGCGGCGGCCTGATACTCCGTTAATTCGTATTGCTGGGCGTATTTACCCGGAGCAACGCCCATTGGGTCGGCGACGGTTACCGCCGGGCAGTTCGCGTGAGCGACACCGAGGGCTGAATATAGAACAACAACCGAAAGACACGATCGCTTCATTTGGTTTCCTCTATTTGATTTCAGGTCATTTCCGCTCAGAGGCTTGGACAGTTCAAGCCACTGCAGCGTGGATAGACCATCCTACTGAGTCATTATGACAAACCGATGAACCGACCCGGTTACGGAGTGCTACCCGACAGGATAGACAATGCTGCCAAGCCTCCAGACAACCGGACCTAAACGCTGATCTTAAACCCACCGGCGACACCTCATAGTAATCACAAAGCGGCTGTCATTCCAGAACTAATACAATACAATCACCTCCCGCTTACCAATTAGCCGGTTGAATTTTTTCGTAAACATCGGCTACTGACGCCGTCGGCGCACAACCGGCGCGAGCCGTCACAATCGGTCTGTCGCAGGCTCGCCCCCCTGCCGGCCACTGACCTATGGGCACTGAGACGTCGCTGCCGTTCCCGCCCTTTGAGCGGTTATGCCGCAACAGCACCCGAATGTTTGCTAAGCTTTTAAGACATCGCCAATGTCTGTCAGCCCTGCTCGCGCGCAAGCTGAACAGCAACACAAACAGGTGAGGAACATGAACAGCCCGTCAACAAATGAACGCAACCAGCAAGGCGAGTGGCGTCCAGCCCACCCTATCGTATCTGCACCAATTACCGCCTGGCCCCCACAACCGGCAAAAACACTGAAGTGGCTGTTTGGCTGGCCCGGCTTTCTATGGCCGGAAAACATTTTCTGGCTTGCTGTATCAGTGTGCACCTGGGCATTCCTGACCCCCGAGCTCAGCACAATGAAGTCATTCGAGCTGTGGTGGGTGGCGCTGCTGTATGTGAGGAATTTTATATTTATCACGGTACTGTTCGGTGGTATGCATTATTTCCTCTACATGAGAAAAAGCCAGGGCGATCGGCTGCGTTTCACCACCAGGCCGTTCCCCACCAACAGCAAGCGGTTTAAATTTAACAATCAGGTTCGCGACAATATGTTCCACACGCTGGTCTTCGCGGTACCCGTTGTCACCGCGTATGAATCGATCACCTATTGGCTGTTTGCAAATAACCACATCGGCTTTATAGACCTGACAAACCCCGTCGCATTCTGGACGTGGTTTGTATTGCTGGCATTGCTCGCCCCGGTAGTGCATGCGGTGCACTTTTATTTTGGCCACCGCCTGCTGCATGTGAAGTTTCTCTATAGGCGCTACCACGCGCTTCATCACGCCAATATCCAGGTAGGACCGTGGTCCGGTTTATCCATGCATCCGGTCGAGCATGTTATTTATTTTTCAACCGTGGTGGTGCAATGGCTGATTGCGCTGCATCCGGTCAACGCCCTCTACCAACTGCAACTGGCGGCCTTCATGCCAGCGCCAGGTCACAGCGGCTATGAAAAAATGAACGTTTGCAACGGCGTGGACTTAGCCGCAGGCAGCTATTTCCATTATCAACACCACAAGTACTTTGAGTGTAACTACGGTGGCAGTCTTATGCCATTAGACAAGTGGTTTGGTACATTCCACGATGGCACCGAAGAGGCCAGCACCCGCCTGCGTGAGCAAATTCGCAGCCGCCGACAGTCCAATGCGGAAACAGCTGATTAACTTTACCAACCGTTGGGCGGATTGGCTAAGACACACTCTGCCACGCCTCACGCGTTAGTTGATAGAGTACGTGCGCACATAACGGGCTGCCAGCATCAATACGCGGATGCTCAAAACCCTGCGGGGATCGATGCAGCCCGATTTTTTTCATCACTGCGATAGACGCCAGATTGCACTGCGCCGTAAACGAAACAACCCCACTTAATGCGTAAGACTCAAAACCGGCTTTAAGGGCAGAGCGTGCGGCTTCAGTGGCATATCCGAGACCCCAGTGCTGCTGGTGCAAGCGCCAGCCAATATCTATTTTACCCGCACAGGGATGCCACTCGGCAGGCTGAGAAAAACCCACAAAGCCAATAAATTCTCCACTTGCAATGACCTCAACCGCCCACGCGCCGGCCTCGCCGTCAGCAATGCGCCGGACATTCGCATCGATGAAGGCATTGGACTCTGCGTCTGTATAGTAGCGCGGGAAATAACGCATGACCTGCGGGTGTTTGTTCATGGCACTGAACACCCGTCGGTCATGCTCCTGCCACTGCCGCAACAGCAGCCTCTCTGTATGGATCTGTATGCTCATAGGCCGCTTACGACTTGTATCCACATTCTGTACTTCATGATACAAGGCAAAGACCGCCTGAGACAGTCCGATCTGCACAGAACACCGGTCATATTGACCGGATTGCCTCGCAGTGGTTAACAGTGACCCCGGGCCAACATATACAGCGATACCGGTTAGCAGACCCACGGGCGCATTTGAACAACATTGTATGGATCAGTCCGCTTGAACGGAGCGGTCGCCTGCCCGGCATTATCAACCGCAACCAGCCGGTAGCCACAGCGGTGAACCGTGACGAGTAGGTTGTGATCATCATCCCCGATTGCACGGCGAATCTCTGCAATACACTGAGTCAGCGAATCACTCGTTACAAAGCGGTCTTCCCATACCTTGTCGAAGATATCGTCCCGACGTACCAGTGAACCACGCTTATCTACCAGCAACCGCAACACTTCAAAAGATTGATTGCGTAAATGTATCGGCTTGCCAGATCGATTCCACAACAACTGCGCATCGGCATCAAACAAACAGTGTCCAACCTGGACTGTGGTTTCCTTTCCTGAAAACATACAATGATCTCCGAATTTTTTTAATTATACCCGTGACAGTCGAACGCTCCCTGCAGCGGAAACTCCCTGCGCTGAGCGGCAAAGTCATGCTATCGTACCGTCTCAGCCAGACCGTTAAAGCCGCGTGAATTTAACCGCCCTTTCGTGAATTAATCGCAATTACACCAGCGATTCTATTTTCCGGTGTTATCTATTGCTGGAATATCAGCACAGCAAAGTGTCAGGCTAATGACCATCAAGACCCGGCAGATCACGGAAAAAACTCGCCAGTAGAAAACTGCCTAATGGCCCAAGTTTGCGTGCACAGCCAGTGGTCAGCGTCTCTTGCAGCAGATACAGAAAAAGCGGCGTATTGGATATTAGCCGCGCCGTGCGCAACAACTCGCCGATGCCCCCCAGTACCAGACGCTCAGCGGGAATTACCGGTAAATCAACACCCGTGCTGGTTTTAATACCGGCGATGCAGACCTGTGCGCCGGGCAACCGTGCCAGGTGATCGATTACAAGCAGTCTGTCCAGTACACTTTTAAACTGCGCCGCCGGCATTTGATTAGTGCATTGCCGCAACGTATCCACCGGCAATACAGCAAATAAAATCTCCGCCGGAACAACACACGGCGATGAGAAACTGTGCCTCGATGGTATGCCGTTGGCCCGCAGCGTGTACCGGGAATTTTTTACCCGGCTTAGATATTCCGCAGTACAAACATAAGGCAAATAGCGTTTCGTCAGAAAATACTGGTACAAAGAGACCACCCGATGGCGGCGCGCTTGCTTTTCCAGGCGAGCATCAGTCGACAGATGCCGGTTGTTATATAAACGCCGGTCAAGCTGCCAGAAGTATTGATGATACCCGACACAATGGGCCAGCCAGCAGTCGTGAAGTTTTTCACGCTGCGCGGCCGCGTCTGCTGTGGTCGCGGTCGCCTGTTGGCAGCCTCGATTCATCTCAGGGCAAAAATACAACGAATTCAGGTTGAGCCCATCTACCATCAACATGCCAGACCCCACACTGAACTCCGGACTGACAGCGAGAGTGTGGAGGATATCGAGATACAGATAACTTCCAAGTCCGCCAGGCTGCTGACCGCTACTTTCAGCCACTGATAATGTGCCACACGCTGAAGCGCCCGATTCAACCGATGCTATCGTTAAATCAGCAAGGATCCGTCGGGTTACCTGATACACCGCGTCACTGTGCCTGGTTTGGTCTTCCGGGAAATAATAGCCTTCGGGGGAGCGCACTGACTGCAAGGCCAGATCTATAAACGACCGATTCCCATACAACGGTAACAGAGGCTCTATCACTGACCACAGATGCTTGCGAACGTCCATCACGTAGTGAAATTGTCCATTTCTAGGGTTCCCGGTGACTGCCCGACAAGATGAGTCAATAACCTTAGTAACAATCAAT
>CALKXD010000114.1 GCA_938003855.1 uncultured Granulosicoccaceae bacterium
TTTTCTCTGGCCAGTGACAGCCTGTTTTCTGATTCGTTCAAACCACCAAAGAGATCAGCTGTGTTTCAGGTTATTGGGCTCAGTTGACAAGGCTTGTCATGGTGAAAACTGCTGTGTTGCGAACGAATTAGACAATAGGCGATATCGACTGAGTGGATGGCTTGCATGGTTGTCGACAATGCTTGCTTGATTTGCGTTAGACGGTTGTGCGGGTTGATCAGAACGTTGATAAAAACCCGGCACAAGACTTCTGGCGGTATGCAACGAGTTGGTGTGAACATGGCAGGGCGCCAATGAATAAAGGAGCAATTCCGCCACTGCCAGCTGATACTAGGCAAGGCATCCTGCTTGCGCTTCACTCATTAAACAACACTATTGCTGGTCGTTGTTTTGAAACCACTGCTGCCAACGCGCCGCATCTCGACCAAAGCGCTGTGAGGTGATGGCAGTCAGTGCACCGCTGATGTCAGACTGTAGCCAGAGGGGGTCATTGGCAGGATTGGCCAGGCGGTTAATCAATGCTGAAACGGTAGCGCGGTCGCTTTGCTTGATCCAGCCGGCAGCGACGATGGCCATGACCGATGGGTCGAAATATTTATTGCTGCGGTGTTGTGAGTCGCGCCACGGTGTTGAAAGAAGGGCCGGTTCTACTCTGCCATGTCCGTTGATCGCGATGTTACTTAGCAGATACCAATGAACCAGCTGCTTCCAGGGGACTTGTCGGCTGGTAAATAAGGTGACGGTCGCGTCCGGTATAGGCTCCCGCAGCAGGCGGTTTAAAATCTCACCAAAGGCCGGATCTGCCAGAGCTCGGGGGTTTGCCAGAGCACGGCGTAAATTCCTCGCCCGGTCGGCGCCGTTAGCCGGATCGGAAATGACATCGTGCAGAGTGGTGTAGATCGCTTCAAGCTCGATAGCTGAAAGCTGAGGCACCGGTTGAGCAAGAAGTGCGTTAGTGTTGTTACTGTTGTTTTCGGTGCCGCTGCCACTGTTTGTAAAGTGCCAGAGCGAAGGTCCGTTGCGGTGGTAGCTGCTGATGAAAATTCCGTGCTGCGTCGTGTGGGAGATCGACATAGGGATAAAGGGCAACTTGCTGACCTGTGCAAATTGATTCGACCGGTCTAGTGACCAGAGTGCGCCGTTTTCACCCTTGCTGGTTATCATATAGAGCGTATCAGCGATGCTGTGTAGATCGCGTATCCGGTGTTGCTCTGGTAAAGTGATATTTTCGATCGCACTGCCGTCGTAGGCATGTAGTGTTCGTGTGGGGCCGTTGTCTGCCCAGGCGTACAATTTATTGTTGTGAGTGGTGAGTCCGTCAATCCGGTCACTGTCGGGCCAGCCGGCAACGGCCCGCACCTGCCCGTTGTGCATCTGCAGCAGGCGTATTGCCGGGTCTTGGTTCGCCGAGCCTGCGAGGTAGCACTTTGCATTGAAGAACTCGGCATCGATCAATCGGCTGAAAGCGGCCTTGCCGGCCGGATAGTCATAGCTCAGTTGCCATTCGTCAGGAGAGGCAGTTCGTGACAGCATTTGTCCGGTCCACGATCCCGTCACAGCGATTAGCTGGTCGCCGCAGTCTTCCATGGCATGCACATGCATGGCCCGGCCACTGTTCATGACCCGCCATTGCCAGGTGTGGCCATCGGTTACTGCGTACTCTCCCACACCGGCTGAGCGCCGCGGGTCCTCCAGCGGCCAGTATAGCAAGCCCTGGTATACGACCGGGCTGCCGGTGTCCTGGGAAAACAGGCTGCGTTCAAACCGTGTGGTGCCGGACGCCGGGTTGTAGCTGTATATATCAGCGACGTTGGTGTCCTGGTAGGGGCTGCTGTGCACAAACCAGATGCGCTGCCGGTATTCAATGAGATGGCTGATCGCAGGCCAGGTTTTTAGCGTGTGTACTTTTGTGAGTACGTCGAGGTCGTGAGCCTGTAGCACAGTGGTAAACAGCAGCAACAACGCGCTGATAAGCTTTGACATGATCTGCCGTATTTGCCGGGTCGGGTGTGAATGGAGAATTCAACCCTTCCGACACCGGTGCGACTGATGGGTTCCGCGCAGAGTGCGTCGAGCGACCTTAGCGTCTCCCAAGGGTGACGCGGTGTTGAAACTTAAGAAGAGTTTATCCCGCGCTCAGTGGTCCCGGAGCTTCACACGGTGGCTGGCTGGCGGATCTGTATTGATCGTACAGAACTGCCGGGAGACAGCACAAGCGGCAGTCTCCCGGTGGAATGCTGTTTTGTTGCAACGGTCGTCTAGGCGGCCTTGCGGTTCTGTATGTCAATACCTGGCAGCCAGCGATTAAGTGCCTTGAACAGCTCGTCGATTGTGATCGGTTTGGTGGCGAAATCGTCCATACCGGCTTCGAGACATTTATCGCTGTCACCACGCATGGCGTTTGCTGTCAGGGCAACAATAGGGCAGCGTTCAGCGTTGGTTTCTGCTTCAAATTCCCGTATTACACGGGTGGCATCAAGTCCGTTCATTTCCGGCATCGAGACGTCCATAAATACCAGGCTTGGTCGATTGGCCTTGAATGCTTCCACACCCAGTAAACCGTTTTCTGCAATTTCCAGTTCAAATCCGCTGTTTTCGAGCATGCTGGTAATAACGATTTGATTAATTTCGTTATCTTCAACAATAAGCAGTCGTGGCTTCGGGCCGGTGTTTTCAGGTTCGTTAGCTGCAGGTAATGGCTCGTCGATATGATCGATAACGGCATCGTTGCCAGCGGCAGTCAACGGTCCGTTGAGAAGCAATCCCTGGTCATCGCTCAGTGACAGCACCCCGGTGATCGAAGCGTGCAACTGCGCTGCCGGCGCGGGTTTAATCAGGCAGTCGGCAAAGCCGAGGTCGCGGATGCGTTCTCTTTGCACTGATTGATCCACTGAAGACAGCAATACAATCGGGACATTTTGCATGTTTGGAATGTCGAGTAGCGCACTGCACAATTCATAACCATCCATACCCGGCATCTGGAAATCGATGATTGCCACACCGAACGGTATGTTATCGGATTGTCCCTGCTCACAGACGCGAATCGCTTCGTCGCCACTGCGTGCGACCACCGGAACCATTCCCCAGGAGGCCACACGGCGGCTGAGTATTTCGCAGTTCACCGGAAGATCATCAACGATAAGCACCTTGACACCGGCAAAGGGTATTTCTTTTAGGGGGGCTTCGATCTGCTCTTCGGAGTGATCGACCGGCAATTCAATCTCGAAGTAAAACTCCGATCCTTCACCTTCGACAGAGGACAGTTTTATATCGCTGCCCATCAATCGTACCAGCCGGCGTGATATCGCAAGGCCGAGCCCGGTACCTTCGTATTTGCGGTTCGAAGCGCCGTCCACCTGCTCAAACTCACTGAATACCGCAGCCTGTTTGTGTTCCGGTATGCCAATGCCAGTATCAGTTACCCGAACCGTCAGTGAGCTGGCATCGGTGCCGAACACACCCTCAACTTTGACAATGACATGGCCGCTTTCGGTGAACTTAATGGCGTTGCCGGTCAGGTTGGTCATAATCTGTCTGATTCGGCCCACGTCACCAATATATCTATCGGGAATTTTCAGATCGTAGTCTAGAACAAGCTCAATGCCCTTAGCGCGTGCTCTGGTTGCGAGTAGCGCTGCGACGTCTTCCAGTGCCAGACGCAGATTGAACGGGGCGGGATCTAGTTCCAGCTTGCCGGCCTCAATCTTAGAGAAATCCAGAATGTCGTTAATGATTGTCAATAGTGCCAGGCCGGATTTTGAAACCGTTGACGCATACATGCGCTGCTCCTGCGACAACTCGCTCTCCAGCAGCAACTCGGTCATCCCGATGACGCCGTTCATTGGCGTTCTGATTTCGTGGCTCATATTAGCAAGAAATTCAGATTTGGCGCGGTTGGATGCCTCGGCCTGATTGCGTGACTTTTTAAGCTCCGCCTCGCGAGTCGCCAGCTCCATTTCATTTTTCTTAAACTCGGTGACATCTGTTTTTATGTCGACGGTGTGACCACAATCCAGTTTGGCCAGTGTCACCGTGTAGTACTTGTCGGTTTTCTCGTTGAATACGGTGACGGGAGTGCCGCTGGTTATCTGGGCTGCGCGGGCGTCGAGCATGTGCTCTACCCATATCTCGGCATCTAGAACATTGTCTGCTGATTCAGGCGCTGTGCGCAGCAGAATGTCCCGTTCCTGCATGCCACGCGTCAGTGACAGTCCATAGTCGGCGCAGTATTTTTCCATCGCACTGTTGTATTGCACCAACAGGTGGTTTTTGTCGTACACGGCAAATGGTGCATCCACCATGTTCAGGGCGTTGAACATCAGTGCGGACGCATCGAGGCTTTTTTTCTGATAGATAATCAGCGGAATCCCGATGCCGACGATTAAGCTGGTTGTCAGCAAGCCGGCCACTTTGGCCAGTTTGGTAGGAGGCATTTCTGAATTTAACAGCAGAAACAGCACACACAGGCCGGCCACAGTGGCCAGGATACAGAGCAGGAACGTTAGGATAAACAGACTTTTGTTGGTGCTGGCACCATCAAGTTTTGTCTGTAAGTTGCTAACAAACGAGTCTTTGCCACCTTCATTTTTTGTTGTATTCACAGGCTCTGCCACAAGATTAGCGGGTTATTAGCTGAGTCGACAGCAGTTGGTTAGCTGCTGAGGGGCTACATTTTCTACTCCAGAGGTAACGGCATTGGCTGGTACAAATTAAATTCACATCTTTGTTGCTGTGAACCCGGTGGATATTACTAAAGCGGCGAAACCCGGGTGCAATCAAAGCGCTCCGTTGTAGCGTGTCAGGTTGACCGGAAGATGGCTTTTTTCAGGTGAATTCTGATCACGGTAGCGGACCGACAACGGAGGGATTTCCCTCTTGCAATGGACACAGACAAGCGGTGGCGGTTCTACTTAAAACAGGATGTTTAAATCGCCGACAACAAGGAGAGAGTCTATGGCGGGGTTAACCGGATCGGTGGGGTCGCGGGGCAGAAATCGACGCGCAGATGTGGTCGTTGTGCAGCGCTTGCTGAACCGTTGGTTGAAAAATATCGGCCTTGACGGGCCGCTGATTGAAGATGGCCTGGCGGGGCGTAAAACAGTGCTGGCTATTGTTGAGTTTCAAGGTCGTGTGGTCGGTATGGATGAGCCTGATGGCCGCGTTGATCCAGACGGTACTACCCTTAAATTGTTAAAGTCCGGGCAACTCAGCCTCAAGTTACTGCCGAAAACCGGTGTCGGCTATTACGGTTACGGCGTTGGCAAAAAGCGTTACGGGACCGCGGCTACTCTGGCATCTATAAAGCGCGTAGCAAAATCGATGGACGCCGTTGGTATCAGCGTTGGTGTGGGTAATATCAGTTATAAAGCAGGGGGCCCGATGCGACCGCATGCAAGTCATCAGCGCGGTGTGGATGTAGATTTCCGGCCGCTGCGCATCGATACACTTAAAAAACCAGTAACGATAGATGATGCAAGCTACAGTGCTGCCAATACTAAAGTGCTGGTGCGTGCACTGAAGCATGAGAGTAACGTCGATATTATTCTATTTAATGACGACTCTATTCGCGGCGTGAAGTTCTGGACCGGACACGATAACCATTTGCATGTGCGTTTTAAGAAATGACCCTTGCTGCACTGCGAACAGTGCTGGCGGCAGCATCTATGGCCGGACTGCTGACTGGCGGCTGCGCAACTGCCGTGCATCAGCCAGTGACGCAGGCGGCGATTGAAGCCGATGCAACGTTTGTCGCGCTGTGGTGGTCAGAGGCGCAGATGGAAAATCTCGACCTCGATAATCCGCCGGTTAAATCCACCTTAATGACCCTGGTGCAATGGGATGCCAGCGATCCGGTTGGAACGCTGCACCCGGAGCAATTCGAGGTAAACACCAGCGTCAGTGCGTCAAGCGCTGTGACCCGTCCGCTGTGGATAGAAATATCGTCTCGCTGGGGAATTGGTCGTCTGTCTGATCAAAAGGATTTAACCTGGACAGACTGGCTATTGGTGAAACAGCTCGATGTGCTTGAGCCGGGTATTGCACAGACAGAAGTGTTCCGCTATCCGGTTGCGATAGATGCAATGCAACAGACGCTGTTTGAGCAAGGCCGGTGGCCATGGGTGTATCAGGTCACACTGTCGGTATTTGCTGACAAGTCTAAATCAGTTCGCCTGGCGGAAGTGACCAGGCAACTTGATATTCTTGCCGCCGATTAAAGCGGCCCGTGAAGACTGTGGGCTCAGGCGCTGATCGGGCGTTTCGGGAGCACCCAGTCTGCTCTGATGAAATGGCAGGTATAGCCATTCGGATAGCGCTCGAGGTAGTTCTGGTGCTCCGGTTCTGCTTCCCAGAAATCGCCGGCGGGCTCTACCTCAGTGACGACGGCTGCCGGCCACAGACCTGAAGCGTTGACATCTGCGATGGTATCTTCGGCAATGGCCTTCTGCTTGTCTGAGCAATAGTAGATGGCAGACCGATAGGACGGACCGGTATCGTTGCCTTGACGCATCGGCGTAGACGGATCGTGAATCTGAAAGAAAAACTCCAGCATATTGCGGTAATTGGTAACAGTGGTATCGAAGATAATCTCGATGCCCTCTGCGTGTGTGCCGTGATTGCGGTAGGTGGCGTTGGCGACATCGCCGCCGGTGTAACCGACCCTTGTCTTCAGCACACCGGGTTGGTGACGGATCAGATCTTCCATGCCCCAGAAACACCCTCCGGCAAGGACGGCACGCTCGGTGTTGGCGGCATTCGTGGTCATTTGATTCTCCAGGTTAATTGGTAAAAGGGGCGATCTGAGGTTAGCCCCGTACTTGCAGGGGTTTTATGGGCGCGAAGCCATTACTCAATACTGTAGCCTACCCCGTACTCAGATTTTATCAGCTCCCGACCGTCGATTTTATCGTTTAGTTTTTTACGTAAATGACTGACGTGGCTGTCAATGGTGCGATCACTGACGACGCGATGATCGTCGTAAATAGCACGCATCAGTTGATAGCGCGAAAATGGCATGCCGGGTTTTGACAGCAGTTCGCGAAGAATTCTAAATTCAATGCGGGTCAGCGATACCGGTTGTCCCAGAATAGAGCAGCGCTGATTTTCGTGATCGATAACCATGTCCTGTCTGCCCGCCTGGTCTGTCACTGCAGGAGGTTGAATCGAACCGGGCTGTGTACGTCGCAACACCGAACTGACTCTGGCGACCAGTTCCGGCAGGCTGAACGGCTTGCAGACATAGTCATCGGCACCAGCAGTAAAGCCATCAAGCCGGTCCTGCTCGTCTACTCTGGCAGTAAGCATGATAACCGGCACTGACGAGATCTGGCGTATTTTGCGACAGATTGAAAGCCCGTTTCCACCGGGCAGCATGATATCCAGTATCACCAGCGCCGGCTGCATCGATTCAACCGTGGCGATAGCGTTGGTGCCATCGTGCAGGATTTCTACCTGATAGTTCTCGTGGACCAGGTAGTCGCGTATCAGCTGTGCAATTTTAATTTCATCTTCGATGACCAGAACGCCTGCGTTGACCGGGGATGTCATCGTGCTGGGACCGGTAAGGTAATCGTGATTTTTAAGCCTCCCATAGCTGATTCGGTTGCTTGAATTGTGCCCTGATGGGCAGTGACGATATTGCGGCACAGCGCCAGACCAAGTCCGGCCCCACCGGTGTCACGGCTGCGGGAATCGTCATCCCGATAGAGGGCGTCAAATAATTTCTCAAGCGACCGGGCCGGGGGGCACGGTGCGGTGTCGTCAATAATAATCTCCAGTTGCCGGTTGGTGACGGTGGCAGCAATGGTGATTGACCCCGGTGGGTCGGTATAGGTAATAGCGTTGGATAGCAGATTGGTCAGCAGTTGATTCAGCCGTTGTCTGTCACCTGAGATCGCCGGTGTTGTCGTGGCTTGCCAGTGGATGGTAATTGCTGACTTTTCCGCCAGCGGCGATAATGATTGTACCGCCGATGAAATGCAGTCGGTGACATTCACCGTGGTGAATTTGTAGCGCAGGCCACCGATATCCGATATCGATAACTGGTATAGATCATCAACCAGTGCGGACAACCGAGTCACCTCCTGAGCCAGTGACTGCAGCTGATTTTTATCGAATGTCCGCAAGCCGTCCTGCAGTGCCTGTATTTCACCTGTCAGAATAGTGAGCGGGGTTCGCAGCTCATGAGATACGTCTGCCAGCAGACGTTGTCGTGCCGAGCGGGTGCTTTCGAGGGTCTCCCGCAGCCTTTCCACATTGCCTGTGAGCTGAGTCAGTTCATCCGGGTGTCGGGCAGGCAGTGGTGGCCACGGTGCGTAGTTGCCTTTTGATAAGTCAGCCACACGCTGTACCAGCTGTTTAATCGGTGACACCAACGCGCGTGACAGCAACCAGGAGGCAAGCCCGGCCAGCAACAGTGCGAAAAGCCCGATCAGTGCACTGCGATGGTACTGCTGTCTTGAAAACGCGGTGTCGGTGGGTGATCCGATACTGCGAATAACCACTGCTCTCAGCTCACCGATGGTGTCGCCGTCAAGAATGATCGGCAAGTTGATTGTGTTGGTGCTGTCGCCGTCGAGGATCTCGCCGGCAATCTGCACGCCATCAGTGTCATACAGGCCGGTAGCCGGTCCGGCAACACTTTTGCGACCATCACGGTGATAGGGAGTGCGCTTTGCATCGCGGGGAGCGCGCGGGGGATGGTTGTCGTCTTGCTGTGCCGGGCCGTTGCCGTCATGGCGATCAGAGCGAGGCGGCAAGCGCTGCAAATCATCGTCTTGAGGCGGGGCGTGTGCGGTTTTCCGGCGATGCGGTACATGTTGCCTGATAATGCGCCTGAAGCCCGTTTCAGTGACCGCCGACCAGCTATTGCCGGCCGCTGTGTAGTGCTCGATGAGTTCCTCTGAAATTATCTCAAGTCGCACCAGATCCAGCGCATTGATGTAGTCAAGAAACCCGCGATTGAAGCTCCAGCGCGCCAGGCCCAGCGTGGCAGCTAACACAACGACTGTCAGCGCTAGAAAGCTGAGAAACAATTTTAGAGTAATCGAAGAGCGCATAGCAGTCTGGAGTAACGTAAAGCTTCATCGAAGCGGTTCGGAGAAAAGAGTTTACCGTTATTAGCGGAATAGTGACCTGAACCTGCCTGCAATCGAGCAATGTGCAGGAAATTCCACATTCCGGTGTATCAGGCACGAAAGGCCCGGCATCAGCTGTTGTAAGCGCTGACGATTCCTGTGTCAGAAAAATAAAGACCGATGATCACCATTGTGGGCCGGCGCACGACCATTCGGTTTTTGTGGGCCGCGACCGGTGCCGCGATGCAGAGTTTAAGCTTCTCTTAACGTAGCGGCCATAGGCTTGCACCATGAAAATAACGGGTGAAGGTCTATGAAGAACTGCATCAATGCGCCGGTGCGAGCATTCTTGTTGGTATCCACAGTGACAGGGGCCGCTGCAGCCGCAACCCCTGATGACTTTCTGCAGAAATTCTCGGCTCAGGCGGCGCAGTCCGAGTCAGTCCCGGTGAGTTTTTCGGTGCAGCGCGGGAAGGAGTTTTTTACCCGCACCCACGGCAATCAGTGGAGCTGTGCGTCCTGCCATGGTGATGATCCGCGTAAATCCGGTCGGCATAAACGTACCAATAAAGCGATTGAAGCAATGGCTCCAGCAGTCAACGCCGAACGCTTTACCAGTAAGCGTCAGGTGACTAAGTGGTTTCGTCGCAACTGCAAGGATGTTCTGGCGCGCGAGTGTACGGCACAGGAAAAAGGCGACGTGCTGACTTATCTATTATCCCTCAAACCGTGAGAGTAAATGCAAATGTTATTGGTAACAACCCAAGTCAAAACTGTACTGCCCTGGCTGACCGCATCAACATTATTGCTTACCGGGTGCAATGGCACTTTGTTGCAGTCTGCCCTTGCTGACTCCAGCTATGCCAGCGGATTGCCCTCGGTGATTAACGAGAATTGGCTGACAGAGTGCAGCAGCTGCCACATTGGCTATCTGCCTTCGATGCTGCCAGCAAGCTCGTGGTCTGCGATGATGAAAAATCTGGATAACCACTTTGGCGAAGACGCTAGTCTCGACCCTCCACTGCAGCTGGAAATACAAACCTACCTCAAAGCGAATGCCAGTCCGGTCGCGGTCAATGGCGCGACTTCGCCGCTGCTGCGAATTACCGATGCCGATTGGTTTCGAGACGAGCATCAGGAAGAGCTACCCACGACCATTTGGCGTCGGACTGACGTTAAAAGCCCATCCAACTGCAGCGCTTGTCATCGGTTGGCCGGGCAGGGTGACTACGATGAAGACAATATAGATGTACCCGGGTAGGTCAGAACGATGAATAAGGTCATGGTGTGGGATCTGCCGACGCGCTGTTTTCACTGGCTGCTTGTTGCAGGTTTTACCGGTGCAACGGTGACTGGTGATTCGGAATGGTGGCGCGATTATCACTTGCTATTCGGCTACACACTTGCGGGGCTGATAGTCTTCCGGTTGGTGTGGGGATTTGTCGGTACACGCTATGCCAGATTCAGTTCGTTCAGGTTCTGTGGTCGTCAGGTTGCGGTGTATCTGCGGTCGCTGGTTAAAAAACCGATAGCGCACCACACGGGTCATAACCCGGCGGGCAGCTGGGTAATCTATATATTGCTGTTGCTGGCTGCTATCGCCTCTGTCACCGGGGTATTAATGGTCAATGATATCGGTGCGGATCCTGTTGAGATCATTCACGAACTATCTTCCACCGTGATGCTGTGGACGGTGGGTCTGCATATCGCCGGCGCGTTGGTCAGTAGCTTCCTGCATCGCGAGAATCTGCTGCTGGCGATGATCACCGGCCGCAAGCGGTCTGTGCACTGCGCCGGAATTGCGAATACCCGGTTGCCGGTAGCATTGTGTCTGTTGCTGGCGGTTTTGGTGTTTTGGGTTGTGGCACTGGCATAGCGCTTCTCATCGGCGTACTAGTATGCGGTATTTTTCTGCCCAAACACCGTTGTGTCGTATGTGCTGCCGCCATGCTGGTAAATAGTCGTAAATTCACACTGCCGGGGTATCGTCAAAAACACGCGCTGGTGTCCGGTACTATTGCTTCGGCCTCGATCTCGACGGTATAGGGGCCAACCAGCGAACTGACTTCAAGCAGGGTGTTTGCGGGCAGACAGTTGTGAAAATATCGACCGTGTACCCGTGAGACCGTTTCCCAGTGATTACAATCCGTCAGGTATATCCGGGTGCGAATTACATCGTCCAGGCTGGCACCCAAAGCAGCCAGACTCGCTGCGATTTTATCGAGTATATAAGTGGTTTGTGCGCCGGGGTTGCTGATACCAATCGGGCGATCGAGTCCATGCGTGGCGGTAGTGCCACTGACCATGATGCGATTGCCATCGCGTATGGCCCGGCTGAAGCCGCATATCGATTCGTAATCGCTGCCGGTAGCGATTCGCCAGCGATTTTCCCGCCCGGGAACGGCTTCCCGGCTGTAAGCGCAGGGGAGCGACTCGAGGTGATCACTGAGATCACCGGAGGCGGTAAGATAAGGGGGTTTGCGGTACTCGCTGCCGCAATCGCCGGCAATGGTGGTCAGGTTGCTGCTCGCATCCTCGATACGCTGCATATCATCCGCGTCCAGAGTAAGCGACAGTAGTTGCTGGTTACTGTCATGATGGACAGTGTGCGTAAGACGAGCGCCGACAATAACACCCGCGACTGCCGCTTGCTGGATCACCCAGCGAGCGGCTACGTTGGCAATGGATACAGCGTGCTTTTCGGCGATTGACATCAGTGTTTGCATCACTCTCTGATAGCTCGCCCAGCCACCGGTGGCGTTGATGAAGCGATGGTATTTCATCTTGCTCCAGTCAGTGATGTTGTTAGGCTCTAGCTGGTTTAGCCATTGGTCTGTCAGAAATCCGCCTGCCAGCGTGCCATAGGCCAGCAAGCCGATATCGTGCTGAAGGCAGAGGTCGGTCATGTTGCCAAGGGCGCGACGATCAAGCACCGACAGACACACTTGATTGCTGTCTACTTCAAAGCCGCAGGAAATCAGCACCTGTAAATGGTCGGTGTCGAAATTTGTAGTACCAATGTGCTTAATCCAGCCTTCCTGCTTAAGTTGCATCAGGCTGTCCATGACATCTATATAGCCCGGGTGCTCGAAGGTCCACCAGTGCAGTTGCAATAGATCAATGCACTCGACGCCCAAACGTTCCATGCGCTCGGCGATGCCGCGGCGTACATCCTCAGGCTGGCACTGATCCGGTTGCGGGCACCATTTGGTGTATAGCTTCAGGGGTGTTTCGCTGTCGCTGTTGTCGTTCAGTAGTTTTGCTTTGGCGGCACCGGCGATCAGTTCGGCACTGCCGTAGTGGTCGGCCATATCAAAGCAATGAAATCCCGCGTTGCTGTAGTCGAGCAGCGCTGTGGCTGCGTGGTCGCGATCGAGCTCGGTACCGCCACGTTCCAGATCGGCCACCTGCCACAGGCCGGTGACGATAGGGTTGTCCTGCAGACCCAGTGATTGCTTAAATGTGTAGTCAGGTTTTGCGGACAACGGTTTGCCTCATGATCAGTTGCGGGTGGTTTGTTGTGTTGGTATTCAGTGTGGGCTAATTCGCGTTCAGGTTGTATTTCATGATGCGTCCGTGCGGCCCGTTGCGATCACGCTCCAACCCGTACACCGGCCCGGCCACCGCCGTCGCATGACTCAGGACGTCGGCGATCTGTTGTTTGTCAGCCGGGGTGAGTTGAACGTCGAATACTGAGAGTGTCTGATCCAGGTGGCGTGCCGTTCTGGCACCGATAATAGCGGCTGCCACACCGGGCTGCTCCAGCATATAGGCGGTAGCGATGCTGGAGATACCTGTGCCATGCCGGCGGCCGACATCGGCCAGTGTCCGCAGTAGTTTTTGCAATAGTGCCCATCCGCCGAAGTCTTCTATAATCAGTCGGTACTTGATAAGTGACCGATTTTCAAATTCAAATCCCGGATCGGGCTTGCCTAGCCAGGTATCGGTAAGAAAGCCACCGGCCAGTACCCCGTAACACAGTATCTGTATGTTACTGCGCTGACACCACAGGCTGAAGTCGCCGGCGGGTCGGATATCAAGCAGCGAGTATTGCACCTGAGCGGATACCAGATCAAAGTCGTTAGCGACAAAAAGCTGCATGGCAGTTTCGTCCCAGTTGGTACAGGCCAGGTACTTTATTTTGCCTTTGTTGCGTAAGTGTTTCAGGTGTTCCAGTGCAGTCAGCGGGTCACCAATGGACAGATCCCACCAGTAGAACTGTACCAGGTGCAATTGATCTATCTTCAGGCGTTGCAGTGATCTGTCGATGATTTTTTCTATATCGTGGTGTTGGAGTTGCGCCAGTTTATCGAGATCCGGTACCAGTTTGGTGTGTACCTGAACCGCGTCAACCGCGGCATTGCCATCGCGTTGTCGCAGCCGCTGAATGGCGTCGCCAATCATCTCTTCAACACCGGTATAGATATCGGCGCAATCAAAAGTGGTGATGCCGGCATCTATAAAGCGCACCATATCGTTGATGGCCTGGTTGCGGTCAAAGGTGCCATGGCCCCCCGCGAGTTGCCAGCCGCCTTTGATAATTTTGCTGATCGAGTAACCCGGTCGTAACTCCTTGCGGCTGACCCTCATGGCGATGTATTCCCGGTTGATTTGTCCCAATAGGGAACGCCCCGCTGATCAGGTAATCCGGTGGTTTCTGCATGGGTGAATTGCCGCTTTGTGGTGCGGCTGATCAGAAACTGCCCGCCGCAGTGAGGGTCGGGACAGGCGATGACCGCATCAGTGCTGATCCAGTCGCTGGCATCGGTATCGCGCTGTTTTGCCGGAAGCAAAGGCAATAGAGCGGCAAGCGGGTACAGTGGAAAGCTGCCGTTGGGGCCAAATATAATATTCTCGCCCTCGACCAGGAAGTAGTCGCCTGCCTGGTGATTGCACACCATCGGTTTGTCTGTGGCGATCACTTCGATTTTAAGATCGTAGAGCCAGAATGTCGCCTCAGTCATAGGGTTCTCTGCGGTGATCATAGCCGGTTTCAATCAGTGATTTAATCAACCTGACTTCAACGGCATGGGTTTCTGTTAAGCCGCACCAGCGTGCGTCGTCCATGTCGGTGCCGCGTAGTGCCACCATCAGTAGCATGCTGCTTTGATCACCGGCACCGAATTCAACACCCGAAATGACCCGGGCGAATATACGCGATGTCATTGATTGGAGGTTGTGGCCCACCTGATAGTCAATCAAGCGCTGCTCGTGGTGAGGCAATACCCTGACATATATAGCGCTGCCATCATGCATCGCTTTGCCTTGTACCAGTCCCGGGTCTATTAACTCAATGCGCCAGGTGCCGAACGACCAGAGATCGAGCTTGCTGGCATCAGCCATGAAGTCAAACACGTCATCGGCTGCACAGTTAATCACGGCACTGGCAATATCGCTGGTCATAAGTGAACTCAAGGGAAATAAGTGACCGCTGGCGGGTAAGCGTTTAACGGTAACTGCTACACCGAGACTTTCTGGTATTTTTCATCCCGCCAGCTTTCGGAATGCAGAATAACTTTTAAACGTTCGACAGTGCTCCAGATGTCTTCGAAGCTCAGGTACAGAGCGCCGAGACCAAAGCGCAGTGCATTGGGCTTTCGGAAAGAGCCAACCACACCGGCGGCCAGCAATGCCTCGCACAGGGGACCCGCACCCTGGTGGGAAAAACCTATATGCCCGCCACGCAGGTTGTAGTCGTGTGGTGTATTAACCGTTACGCCGAGCTCACCGCATTCCTGTTCCAGTAGTTTTATAAGCAAATTGCCTAGCGCCTTGTGCTTAGCCCACAATTGCGTGGCATCTACTTCGCGCCATATTTCAGCTGCACAGCTAAACACTTCATTGGCAATCACGGCCGGGGTGCCGGTGGCGTGTCTCCAGGTACCCTGGTGCGGGGTGTAGTCGGTTGCAAAAGCGAAGACATCACCATGCCCCATCCAGCCACAGATCGTGGGCCAGGCTTTGTCGCCGTGTTGCGGGTGCACCCAGCAATAGGCAGCGCCGCCAGGGCCGCCACACAGATATTTATAGCCGCAGCCAACCGCGAAGTCGGCCTGGCTTGCCATTAAGTCGACCGGTATGGCACCGGCTGAATGCGACAAATCCCACACCGTTAATGCACCTGCCTGATGTGCACGCTTGTTGATGTCTGCCATGTCCCAGCGTTCACCTGAACGGTAGTCGACATGGCTCAGGTAGATCACAGCGGTGTCGGGTCCAATACTGTCAATCAGTGCCTGTCGGGATTCGCAGATGCGGATAACGGGGTTGTCGGCCAGTGTACCGGGAAGTCCCTGCGCCACGTACAGGTCGGTTGGAAAGTTGCTGTCCTCGGTCAGGATCACGCTGCCACTTTGTCGTACACGCCACGCATAGGTGAGTAGTTTGTACAGATTTACTGTGGTGTTGTCGCAGGCAAGCACATCGTTTGGGCCGGCTCCGATCAGATGGGATATTGCTGCACCGATCTGAAACGGTCGCTCCATCCATTCGAAGTGGTTCCAGCCCTGCCGCCGTAGTTCAACCCACGCACTGTCAAAGAATGTCTGCATGTGTGCGGGCACGGTAGCCGGCATCGCCCCCATTGAATTGGCGTCGAGAAAAATGGTGTCGGCCTGTGGCGCCTGAAAACGCGAGCGAAAGGGTGCCAGCGGATCCTGTGTATCCATGCGCTGGCAATCGTCCCGGGTTATTTTCTGTGACGCCATGTTTTCTCTCCGTCTGTGGTTGAAAGGCTATCATGTCTGACCAGTGTTGCGAAGGTAGGCCGAAGTGAGTCGCCAATGCGCAGCACTTGCTGCTCAGAACCGCAATACGGTGCTGGAAATTTGCCATAATGAAAATTGTGTCCGGGAATCAGGAACCATACCGTGAATCAATCTGCAAGCGATCAGACCTGTCGTCTGGCAGTGGATATCGGAGGCACTTTCACCGATGTCGTGCTCGAGTCGGCTGGCGGTCGAACAACGTCCAAAGTTCTGACTACACACCGTGCGCCGGAGCAGGGTGTGATGCAGGGTATCGAGCAGGTGCTGCAGTTATCAGGTAGTCATGCAGCTGATGTTCAGATTGTTATCCACGGCACCACACTGGCGACCAATGCCTTAATCGAACGCAAGGGGGCGAAGACTGCATTTCTGACAACTGGCGGGTTTCGCGATATTCTCGAGATGGGCTTTGAGAAGCGCTTTGCACAGTACAACCTGGACGCGCGGCGACCGGCACCGCTGGTGCCACGTGCGCGGCGCTACACCGTACCGGAAAGAATCACCGCCAGTGGCCGCATTGTACAGCCGTTGGATCACGCGGCCGTGCGCGATGCCGCGACGGCCATGCGGGCTGCTGGTGTTGAGGCGGTTGCGATTGGTTTTTTACACGCCTATGCGCACCCCCGGCACGAGCGCGAGGCGGCGCAGATTCTAACGCCGTTGTTACCTGATGCCACGGTGTGTCTGTCCAGTGAAGTGTGTCCGGAGATGCGTGAGTATGAGCGCTTTTCAACTACCGTAGCCAATGCCTATATACGGCCGCTTATGGCGGGTTATCTAGCGCAGTTAAAAGAGCGCCTGGTCGACGCCGGCTTTGCCTGTCCTGCGTTTTTGATGATGTCCGGTGGTGGACTCACCACGCTTGATCATGCGATGCGATTACCCGTTCGTCTGGTCGAATCCGGTCCTGCCGGTGGTGCGATTCTGGCGGCGGATATCGCCCGCTCGCGCCAGCTTGACTCAGTACTGGCGTTTGATATGGGGGGCACCACGGCAAAGATCTGCCTGATCGAAAACGGTCAGCCGGATCGCAGCCGCAGCTTTGAAATAGCCCGCGAATATCGTGATATGAAAGGCAGTGGTCTGCCGGTGCGCATACCGGTTATAGAGATGGTGGAGATAGGGGCCGGCGGTGGGTCTATTGCAAGGATCGATGAAATGCGTCGTATTAGAGTAGGGCCGGACAGTGCCGGTTCTGACCCGGGCCCGGTGGCCTATAACGGTGGGGGCACACAACCCACCGTCACTGACGCGAATCTGGTGCTGGGCAAAATAGATCCTGAAGCATTTGCCGGTGGCCATATTGTGCTCGACAGCAGTGGCGCTCATGCTGCCATACAGCAGTCAATTGGCATGCCACTGGATATAGAAGGATTCTGGCCGGCTGCCGGTATTGTTGAAATCGTCGAGGAGAATATGGCAAACGCCGCCCAGGTTCACGCCATTGAACGGGGGCGTGAGCCTTCTGAGTACACCATGATTGCGTTTGGTGGCGGCGCTCCTTTGCATGCCGCAAGGCTCGCTGAAAAGCTCGGCATCGGAAAAATAATCGTACCGGTCGGCGCCGGTGTGGGGTCTGCAATCGGTTTTCTGCGAGCGCCGGTCTCATACCAACTGGTGCGAAGCTTTCGCACCACGCTTAGTGCAATGGATCTGCCCGGTCTCAATGCATTGCTAGACGACATGACTGATCAGGCGCTTGCGGTGGTCAGAGAAGGGGCCGGACTCCATGAACTGCTGCATGAGCGTCTGGTGGAACTACGCTACCTTGGCCAGGGACATGAATTATCAATAGACTTACCGGTCGCGACTTTACGCGCTGATGACCTTCCGCATCTGCGCCATCAGTTTGAAGTTCTTTATGAAAAAATCTATGGTCTGACGATGCCTGACGCAGAAGTCGAGTGTGTTTCGTGGTCGGTGACGGTTGGTACTGCACCGCAATCGAGTGACCCTGTCGCCGCGATGACCGGCAATAATGCCGTGGCGTCTGATATGTTGCGGAAAGTCTACGATGCAAGTACCGGTGCGATGATTGATTACCGCATCTATCAGCGGTCGGCTCTGCAACCGGCGGACAGCTTCAACGGCCCGGCGGTTATCGTTGAAGAGGAAACCAGCACCATCGTGCCCACCGGGTTTACCGTACAGGTTGATGCCGGTGGTGCTCTGGTGATCAACAGAAACAGGCAGCAAAAATCATGAGTGGCGATACACTGCAGTTGATTCACCATCAGGTCATGTGGACCCGTTTGATCTCGGTTGTCGAGGAGCAGGCGCAGGCGTTGCTGCGAACAGCGTTTGGTTCGGTGGTACGCGAGGCCGGCGATTTATCCGCTGGTGTTTATGATACCGGTGGTCGAATGATGGCGCAGGCGGTAACCGGCACACCGGGCCACGTTAATACCATGGCAATGGCAATGCAGCATTTTCTGCAGCGATTTCCTATAGAATCCATGCAACCGGGGGATGTGTTTGTCACCAATGATCCATGGATGGGCACGGGCCACTTATTTGATTTTGTGGTGGTGACGCCGGCGTTTCTCGATGGACAGCCGGTTGCGCTGTTTGCCTGTACCAGCCATGTGACCGATGTTGGCGGTCGTGGTTTTACCGCCGATGCAACCTCTGTTTTTGAAGAGGGAACGCTTATCCCGCATATGCGGATTCGCACGAATGATCAGTTAAACGACGACCTGCTCGGCATTATCGCCGCCAACAGCCGCAACCCGGTCGAGGTGCTAGGCGATATCCGCTCACTGATCTCAAGTAATGATGTTGGCGTCAGGCGCTTGCAGGCGATGATGCAGGAGTTTTCGCTCAACAGTCTGGACGATCTGGCAGCGCATATATTTACCGCATCAGAGCAGGCCACTCGTGAGGCAATTGCCGCTGTACCGGACGGCCGGTATCGCTCGTCGATGACCCTGGACGGCTATGAAAAACCGATTCAACTGGAAGTCTCACTGCAGATCACCGGTGACAGGATAGTCGTTGATTATGCCGGCAGCTCGGCGGCATCGCGTTACGGTATTAACTCACCCAAGTGCTATACCGATGCGTATTCTGTGTTTGGTTTAAAGTGTGTTATTGCCCCTGAGACGCCTAACAATCACGCATCGTTACAGTGCTTCGAGGTGCATGCCGAGACCGGCTCCTGTGTGGCGCCGGCGCGACCGTCAGCGGTGACAGCGCGTCATGTGATCGGCCAGATGCTACCTGACGCGATGTTCGGTTGTCTGGTTCAGGCGCTGCCTGATCTCACACCGGCAGAGAGTGCCGGATCAATCTGGGTGCTGGCCATGTCCGGCAACACTGACATGACCCGGGCTGACCCCGCGAATGATTTTAATGTGATGAATGTGGGGCTCGGCGGGGTCGGGGCTTCTGCCCATACACCGGGGCTGAACACCACCGCATTTCCATCCGGTGTCGGTGGCATACCGGTAGAAATCACTGAAACAGAATCACCGTTGTTGTTCCGGCACAAGGAGTTTATCTGTGATTCCGGTGGGGCTGGCAGAATGCCTGGCGGCTTATCGCAACGCATTGAAATAGGCAATACCGATGATGTTGACTTTCTAGTCTCTGCCGCCACTTGGGACCGCTTTGATAATCCGCCGAGGGGAAGGGCCGGGGGCCACGATGGCCGGGCCGGAACCGCCAGTCTGGCATCAGGTAAAAAGCTGGTTGGTAAAACCACGCACTGTATTCCCGCTGGTGATGCGCTGGTCGTTGAGCTGCCGGGAGGCGGCGGCTTCGGAGATCCGTCTGAACGTGATCAATCGGACGTTGAAGCCGATCTTGAAGCGGAGACGATCTCGACATCAACGGCGAGAGAGGTTTATCGTTTGCCCGATGATAGCAGCAAGGCTTAAAAGGTGGCACGTCTGTGCCGGCCTTCAGGGTTTAGGCTGTACAGGCGGCGACTATCCGTACAACGGTCCAGGCGGTGTTATCCAGCGTATTCCCACTGCATAGAACAGCCGGGTGCAACAGCGCCCTGTATCATCTGCGCTAGCGCGGGTAGGACCCGTCATTGACATCGATGGTAGCGCCATTGACGTATGCCGGACTGTCTGAGCCCAGCCAGTATATAGACTCTGCCACCTCTGATGGCAGGCAGGCGCGGCCACTATAGACAGACGCCATCACGGCATCTTTGCGCGACTGCGGCAGTTGCTCGTACATGTCGGTTTTGGTTGGACCCGGTGCTACGGCATTGACCAGAATCCCGTCTTGGCCGAGAAAGCGTGCGTAGGCTTTGGTCATATTTAAAATGCCGGCTTTGGTGATGCCGTACCAGAGATCCGGGTGCCCGGTAAAAGCGGCAACCGACGCCACGTTAATGATTCGGCCGGACTGCTTTTTTTTCATTGTGGGTAGAACAGCTTCTATTAACTCGGCAGGTGCCTCAAGATTTACCGCAATGATCTCGCGCCGCTGCTCAGGCGGAAACTGGTCATGTGGCGGTACATAGAGCACACCCGCATTGTTCACCAGGGTGTCAATAGCAGGTAACCCGTCAATCAATGGCTTGATCGCACTGATATCCTGTAGATCAAAGTCTATGCGTTGCAGGGCGCTATGATCTGCCAGCGTAGACCCCTGCCAGAGTCTGTCGATAGCAATTACCTGATGCGCGTGGGACAGGAACAGTTCGGCGGCCGCCTGACCAATGCCGCGGGCGGCACCTGTGATGAGTATGGTGGACAAGAATGGCCTCCTGCTGGAATGTTGTGATCGCGATGTTTGCACTATACATCGTGGGCGAATCGTATGCCTGCTGTCACTGTTGTTTGTGTCCATCTGGCAGGTTTTGTTCTGCGAGGCAAGGTAGATTTCTGTTATTGGCGACTGATTTTGAGTCTAATCCGTACGGGTATTGGTCTAAGCATGCCTGATCCCGGGGTTGTATCGGTCGACTGCAAGAGCGGTAGTTGTCATGGCAGGATTGACAGCCTGTATCTGTCCACCGACAATAATTCATAACGTATCCACTTAAGTGGCAGACTCGGGGGAAGTACACCATGGCAATTTGCGAAATCGATACCGGCAACAGCCTTTATTACGAATACACAGAGGCGACCGCCGCAGATAAAGTTACCTTTGTTTTTTTTAATCCGCTGACGGGTGATACCGGTATATGGCAGAACACTGTGACCGCAGCGCTGATAGAAGGCGGCCATGGTGTACTCGTTTACAATATGCGTGGTCAGCCAGACAGCCCGTTTTCACCTGGTACGGTGCTGGATCAAACGCTTATTGTTAACGATGCCAGGCGCTTGCTCGAAGACGTGGCACCGCCGAATCCAGTCTTTGTCGGGCTGTCTATCGGTGGGATCTTTGCGGCGTGGGCGGCGATTGAAGGTGCCCACTGTGTCGGTCTGGTGCTAATCAATACTTTGCGTCGTGATGGCCCCCGATTGCAATGGATAAATGATGCGGTGGTCAGGCTGGCCGAGGTGGGTGGGGGTGAACTGCTGCGTGACATCATGTCGCCGTTGATCATGAATGAAGATTGGCAGGCCGCTAACCGCCAGAATTGCCTGACAGATCAGGATTACACACCACTCGACCGTGACAGTGGCACTTATAATTTGTTATCCAGTGCCCGCAGTACTAACTGGGATTTCCCCTACGAGCAATTAACGATGAGCACACTGGTGATTACCGGGTCTCATGATCGGGTATTTCGGGATCCGGCGGATGTCGATGCTATGTTTGCACGGCTGCCTAATGCCCGCAGAATCGATATGCAAAATGCCGGTCATATGATTCCCGTTGAGCAACCGCAGGCTCTGACAGAGGCCTTGCTTGAAATGGCCGGGCAGACACCACAAGCCTGAGCGCGTCATGCGCATTTGCCTGATAGTAAAGCGTAACCGCAAGGCAGGCTTTGTGAGTCAGTCATCCCGCTGTGCGCCCTGTGTGGAGAGGTGCGACGGTCGGGATAGCGTTGTCTATGGTTTTAATCAGAATCATTGCCGGAGCATCGCCTCCGGCCTGATGAGATCTGGTCTAGAGAGGCGGGTTTTCGGTGGTGTCGCCCTGCTGGTTTGCACTACCGTTGGAACAGTGTTTCCAGTGTGTTGTAGTCAGCGATGCTTGACAAAAAACGCAGAGATCCTGTGCTGTTTATTTCTGCCACAGAGTCTATCAGTGCTCCGATAGCAGCCAGATACAAGGCCGAGCCCAGACTGATTCTGCGAACACCGGCGCGCTCGAGATCATCCAGGCTGACTGCAGGTGATAGTGATTCCACCACAATATTTACCGGTTTACCGAGTGATTCACAAATCATTTCGATATCGCCAAGGTCATCTACGGCTGGTGGATACAATACATCGGCCCCGGCTGTTTCAAATGCCTGTAACCGCTTAATTGTGTCTGGCAGATCTCTGATGCCGCTGGCGTAATTGTCGCAGCGAGCAGTCAGGATGAAGTCGTGCTCGAGCTTGTCTCTGGCCTCGCAGGCAGCTTCAATGCGCTCAACGGCTAAGGTAAAGTCATAGCAGGGCTGTGCCGGGTTGCCGGTATAGTCTTCAATCGAACAGCCGGCCAGACCGGTTTCTGCAGCAAGTGCGATGGTGCGTGCAACGGCATCCGGGGTATCACCGAAACCCCGTCCAAGATCTGCACTGACAGGTAATGGTGTGGCCTGCACGATGTCACTGCAGTGACGCAGTATTGTGGCCTGATCTGTCGCGTGGTCAGCCAGGCCACGGGTATAGGCATGGCCGGCACTGGTGGTCGCCAGTGACTGAAAACCAGCCGCCGCCAGAAGTTTTGCTGAACCCGCATCCCACGGATTTGGCACCACAAAGAGCTTGCCGCTGTGGTGCAATTCGCGAAACGCCTGAAACTTGTCCATGCTGTTTTAATCACCGTGGTGGCTGCAGGACGCACACCTTAACAAGTCACTACTGACAACGCCTTGTCAGTAGTTATCGCAAATACTGCGCTGTGTGCCGTGATAGCTCGTCAGGGTTGCGGTGTGTCTAGGCCGGTTCGACGCGTTGCTTGTGTCTGGTCAACCAGATCAACGCACCACCCGCCAGCATCAGAAACGGCACCATCGCGTAGTTCACCGCGCTCCAGCCGTTTTCAGGTGTGCCGCCGGAGCAGTTCATCAGGCCGCCGGAGGCGAGGCTTGCCAGTGTCACGAAGCCAAATACTATTGTGTCATTGAGTCCCTGTGCACGACCACGCTCGTGCGGCGCATGCGCGCTGGCGAGCAGGGTGGTAGCGCCGACAAACCCGAAATTCCAGCCGATGCCGAGCAGAATCAGTGCGATAAAAAAGTTTGACAGGGCCACCCCCGATAGTGCAACCAGTCCGGCACACCCGAGGATCACCAGGCCGGCACTGATTATCTTAGTGGTACCGAAACGGACAATTAAGTGCCCGGTAAAAAACGCTGGCGTGAACATCGCCAGAACGTGGGCGGAGACAATATCGTTGGCGTTGCCATTGCTGAAACCACAGCCCATCACTGCCAGCGGTGTCGAGGTCATTACCAGATTCATCAGTGCATAGGACACCATGGCGCATATTATCGCCACAAGAACGGTGGGGTTTTGCAGCAATTCCAGTCGCGATCTGCCGGCTGCAGCGGTAACTGCCGGTGTGGTGTTCTGATCACCCCGGGGCAGGTCGAGAAATAAAAATAGAAACATTCCTATCAGGTTCATCAGAATAATAACCAGATAGGTGCCAAGGAAAGGAATGGGTGGCAGTGAGCTTCCCACGACCGGTAAAAACGATACATCAAAAACCAGCTTGTTAAGCTGTGGTCCGAAAATCGCTGACAACAGGCCACCGGCCATGACATAGGAAATGGCCTTTGGTCTGAATGATTCGCTTGCGGTGTCGGCCGCCGCGAAGCGATAGAAGCCCTGTGCGGACATATAAATGCCGGTGAAGTACGATCCCAGTAACAACAATGCAAATGAACTTGTATAGAGCCCGTAGGCGGATATCGCAGCGCCGATAGCACCACCGATTGCGCCAATGAAGAAACCGAATTTTCGCCCTTTGCGTTGCATTAGCGGCGAAATCCACGGGGCTGTGGTCATTGACCCGAATACAATTAATGAAATAGGCAGTGTCGCAAAGCAGGGGTTGCCAGCCAGCATGCCTCCGGCCAGCCCGCCGACCACAAACACCATGGGCATTTGAGCCCCTAAAAATGCCTGTGCTGCCACCAGCACTGCAACGTTCCGCCGCGTGCGGGCATCATCGATATTTGACATCAAAGGGTCCTTGCATTGCCGGTCTTAGCGGGCAACGGTTATGTCGCCTGTCCGCACAGCAAAGGAAGCGGAGGCGGAGGAGGTGGGTAACAGGTAGACCAGTGACGTTACTGCGAACCGGGTGCAAGAGCAAGCATGTCACGGTTGTTTTCGGGTTTAATGGTGCGTCTTCGGTGATATACCGGTGCGGGTTTCTGACGCTGGCTATCAGGGTTGACTGACTTTTAATTTCGCCTGAATGAACTCCTGATGGCTGACGTACAACAAGCCGCTTAACTTTCGAATCATGTACTCTTCGTATTTGTCCAGATCGCCGTCGGCCAGTGCCACACGCCACATTTGCTCGATCAGCAATTGCTTTTGCTCGCGACTGAAGCCTTCGTTTATCTGGCGGATTTGCGCATGCAGTGAAATGGTTGTTTCGACGTCCTGCATTGCGGTGTCGATGATTGTGGCGAGTTCTTTTGCATCAATCGAGTGACTCGATTTTTCCAGTGCCTGCTGAATGGTGCTCAGTTCAATATCGTCAATCGAAGAATCCGACCGTGCAATCTCTACCAGCAGCATCGCGCTGAGTCGCTCCACCCAGTATTCATCCGGTTTTTCTTCACTAGCACCGGCAAGCTGCAGATTGCTGAATAATTTTTGAAACATGGGGGAACCTCTGTGATTAATACTGTGCCTGTTTTTCGGTGTAAGGTCAGGTAAGCGGCGACAAGTCCGGCCTCGACAACCCGCCTGCGGCCAGTATAAAAGAATAACCTGGCACGGTCTGTATCCGCTCGCGCTGCAACGGGTAAATTCAAACACCCGAAAAACTCCGGCGCTGACGCGGAGGGAGCACGGTGACCGTGGCGGATCTCCCCATCGCTTTAGTTATCGCTGCACAATAACGGCATCGGCGACTGACACAGATTCAACAGGTCTGTCCGCTCTGTTAGCTACCGGTAACTTTTTCTCATCCGTGGCGGCCAACAGTGCAAAATAATAAGCGGCAGGAAAATCAACACCAACCAAGGGGCGGAGATGCTGGATTTAGGGTTGCAGGGGAAGGTTGCCATTGTCACGGGCGGCAGTGACGGGTTGGGTCGGGCCACCGTCGAGCGACTGGCGCGCGAAGGCGCACAGGTAGTGGCTTGTGCGCGACGTGAGGATCACCTTCAGCAGGTGGTGGCTGACATCCGGCAGCAGACCGGCGGTGACGTTGTGCCGGTAACCATGGATGTCACCAGCGCGGCGGACTGTGAGCGCGCGGTGCAGCAGGCAATCGATAACTTTGGCCGACTTGATATTCTGGTGAACAATGCCGGCGCATCAGCGGCAAGCGGATTTGAATTGGTGTCCGACGAAGACTGGTTCGCAGATATTGAACTGAAGGTCATGGGGGCGGTCCGGATGTGCCGGTACAGCATACCTCAGTTACGCGCCAGCGGCGGCGGCAGTATTGTCAATGCGACCATCGGCGGCGCCAAAGCCCCGGCTGCGAAATCGCTGCCCACAACGGTCACGCGCGCGGCCGGTATCAACCTGACAAAGTCTCTGGCTAATGAGTATGCAGCGGACAATATCCGGGTCAATACGATATGCATCGGGTTGATCAAAAGCGCTCAGTGGGAGCGGCGGGCACAGGGCACATCCATGGATGACTTTTACGCTGATATGGCGAATCGCATTCCGCTGGGTCGGGTGGGCGAGGCGTCTGAATACGCCGACCTGGTGGCTTATCTGTGCTCGACTTCCGGTAGCTACATCACTGGTACTTCAATAAATCTTGATGGCGGACTTTGTGCGGTAGATTAGCAGTCTGCCTAACTGGAATGGATGTGGCAGGTGCTTGTTACTTTATTATTGCGTACTAAACGTCTAGCATTTGGCATCGGCTGAACTATTTCAGCGTTTAAGTCTGTAAACTCACCGGGAGAAAATTATGGCATTGCCACTGCTCGCACCACTGGCGCCGCTGTTACCTGTTTTTAAGGTTCTGGCGCTTGGCAGTGTCAAATTTATTGGTGTCGGAATCGGCGCTGCTGTCGCACCGGTACTAACCGCGAATTTTCTGGTAGGGTTATCTGCTGGCACACCGCTGAAGTACGCCAAGTTTCGTCATCGCAAAGGGCTGTTCACTGACGAGGAACTGGCGATGATTGAAAATGCCAACGAGTTGATCAACCACAGTCTGGTCGATGAAGACAAGCACCTGAGCCGCGGTGAAGCCCGGGAGTTTCTGAAGGAGGTGCTGATGGGCACCCTTGAGGGGATGAAAGTGAGCATTCTGTCCGTGCCCGGTCAGCTGGCTCGATTTTCAAAGCAGTTGCTTGCCATGTGCGTCAAGCCATTTACCTCCGGAGGACGCAACAAGTGATTTTGCAGCGCACACGGAGTTGGTGCAGTGAGTAAAACCGACTCACAACCACCACGCCGGGTTTCGTTTTTAGGGCGTGCAGAAGCACGGGTGTTACAGCTGCTGCCCGGTTTTATTACACCGCTTCGATTTCGAATCCTTATCGGGTATCTGGTCGTTATTGTTCTGGGTATCTATGGGTGGGAGCAAATTGCCTCTGCCTGGCGATATCTGGCCACATTGCTGGCGCCGGTCGCCGCTTTGCTGGGCGCGCTGCTGGCATTGAAGCTGAGCGTCGTTTTTGTATCGGTTGTGACGTTACTGAGTGCACTGTTGAAAGTCTTTTTCGGGTTTTTAATGGTGGTCTTGAAGCCCGGCATTCTCAAGGCGATTTTCATCCCTCAGCTGGTGTCTCTGGCCGGCTGGTTTCACCGCAAAAGCTCACGTCTGCAAACCTATGTGAAAAAAATCTACGATCGCATTAAAGGTTTTTCGGAGAAAGTTATTGGCTGGTGGAAAAACCAGGATGCTGCCGACAAGATACTGCTGTCGGGATTTCTTGTGCCGCTGCTGGTGATATTGCTAATTGTGTTTGTCGTGAAGCGTGCAATAACCCTATTTGCCGTTAAAAAAATTACCGAGCAAGTGGTTCAGAAGACGACGAAATTTGTTATAAAAAATTTCTACCGATTACCGGTAATCGGTGGACTGCCGGCGCTCGTTGCTGCCAGAACCCGAAAGCTGACAGTGCGCAACGATCGCGAAGACGTGGTTAATGATTTCAAAAGCCTTGGCAGCGAATTCTATAAACCGGAGTCACCGGTACCTCCTGAGCAGTCTTGACAATGGCGTCGCTGGCGGTTACCAGGCGTGCAGTGGCAAGTGCAAGGTGGTTTTGTGCGACTTCACTTATGCATTGAAATGCAATGGCAACCCTGCACAATACCAGTCGGTTTTGTACAGAATTCCTCTGCCTGATGAGGTGATCAACGCGGTGCGGCTATCTGCACCGGTGAAGCAGATGTTCGTTACCATCACATCCGGGGCGGGCACCGGGATAATAGCCTCGAGTTTTCCGGCCGGGCTGACAACGCTGATACAACCGGTGCCGAGTGTGGCAACACAGACATTGCCGGCAGCATCAACGGCCATTGAGTCAAGCCGCTCGTGACCTTGAAAACCATAGAGTATGTTGCCGACACCCCAGGGGTCATCGTGCGGTGCCAGTGAACCTGGCGAAAGGATATCCCAGTACCGTAGTTTCGCGCTGAACGTTTCAGCTGCATACAGTCGCCTGCCATCCGGCGACAATGCTATACCATTGGGCTGCTCGATTGGCTGCACCACGGCAGATATACTGCTGCCATCGGGTTTTGCGTAGTAAATAGCACCGCGTTGCAGGGAGTCGTCGTGTCGTTTGCCGAGATCAGTGAAATAGAATCCGCCGGTGTCGTCAAAGATAATATCGTTGGGGCCTTTGAGTTTTTGTCCCATGCACTCGGTGTAGAGTGTTTCAACGGTGCCTGTAGTCAGATCGACAACTTGAATACTGCCACCGATATAGTTCTCCGGAGTGCCAACCGGCCGTAGCAGACCGTCGATGACTTTCCAGGTGAAGCCGCCGTTGTTGCATATATAAATTCTTCCATCAGGGCCAACGGCTGCGCCGTTCGGTCCACCACCGCACTCGGCAATTACCGAAATTTCTCCGGTCGGGCTTACCCTGCTGAGTGTGCCGCGTTTTATTTCGACAACAATAACACTGCCGTCTGACATAGCGATTGGCCCTTCCGGGAACTGAAGTTGATCTGTAAGCACATGCATGGTAATTCTCGAAGGTAGTGGTGCAAGGGTATGGTCTGACAATAAGGCCAGCGCAGGCAATGGCACAATCCCGGCGGCGGTGCCGACTCCCGGCTGCCAGTGCAGCGACAGGTGTTTCCGTTGTGGACAGCGCCAGTGCTATCTGCCAACCGGGAAACCTAGAACCGGCCGTGTTCTCTTAGCTGATCTATATTCAAATCGGCACGCAGCCGGGCGGTTTTATCCGCCTTGAAGTCTTCCAGTGGTATGCCAGTGCCATCGGCAACTTTGACCACGGCATTGAATGACGCGACGGTAGCGCAGGTATCGACAAAAGCGGCATCGCTGAGTATATCTCGAAGCGCTGTGCGTGCCTGAGGCAGGTCGTCCGGGTCGATTAACAGTGCGTCAACAAAACGCAATATAGGTGCACTGTGCAGAACACCGTCGACTGTCGATTTGCCGTTAATCATGGCGTGAAGGTCAACGGTTTCACCGGTCATATTGCTACTCTCACGGAGCAGTGCGCTATGGCTGGTGGTTCAGTAGTAGCAACCGTTTATGGCTGACGCGCGACCAGCGATCAGTTCAATTTGAGCGTGACTGATCTCTCTGAACTCGTGCTCGAAATCCCGAATCTCATGATCCTTAAGATACAGTTCTACGTCCAGGTCAAAGAAGTTGATCACCTCCTGTGGTACCAGGCTCATCGCACGATGGATGTTGATACTGCCGTGCAGGGGAAAGGGGTCGGGGTCATCTGCGCTGACGGTCTCCGGCGATAACGTTGCCACCCAGGCCAGATCCTTGATTGCGCCAGCGGGTCGGTGTCTGGTCGGGTTGCCGGTGGTTGGCGGTGGCAGTGCCCGTCTGGCGCGCCCGAGTGCCAGGTCCAGAGTATCCAGGCCGGTGACGGTGGCGACGATAGAGACAATCTCGACATACTGCTCCTCGGATAATTGGTCGCCAGTGATGGATTTAACCCAGCGCCCGGTGCAACGTGATGCATCTGTTGTCAGCCGATGGATAGCTTCCAGCGCCTCTGTTGTCAGACCATCAGCTGCCGGGTGCTCGCCGGTCACTGTGTAGGGTGACAAAGACTCTTTGCGGCGCTTGCATAAATCGCAGTCAGCAGCGTTGCGTACCTGTTTTACAATGGCCAGCCTTTCCGCGCCATTCCACCAGGTGCCGGGCGATGCCAATCGATGCCATGCCAGCTCGATGGCGTTGACCAGTGCCGGTCTTGCCGGCAGCAGCTCTGAGTTAACTTCCAAACGGCTCATGGTGCTTATCTCGTGATGATCTGCAGACCCGGTCGTTACACTGAAATACGGTTGGTCGTTATACAGGTGACCGGGCGGTGATTGATGACTCAGTGGTTTAGTGCGAGCCGCGGATTGCCTCGACTTCGATCTCCACGTGCGCGCCGGGCACAGCTAGTGGCGAGCAAATAGTGGTGTTGGCAGGGTGGGTGAATCCGATCCTTTGCTTCAGTATTGCTGATACCGGCATGACATGCGCCGGATCCGGTACATAAACCCGGGTGCGGACGATATCACCCAGGCTGGAATCAACTTCTTTCAGGCATTGTTCAATGGCATCGATTGCCTGAGTTGCCTGCGCTTCGGGTCCGTTGGCGAGTACACCGGTTTTAAAATCGATACCGACTGTGCCGGACACAAATACATGATCACCGACAACCACTGCGCGTGAGTAGCCAGCCAGCTCCTCGTACACGGACCCGGTAAAGACATGACTGCGTTTTAAGTTCATAGGCGTGTCCGTCGGAGATGGAGTGTTCAGTGCGAACACTCCATGATTCCGCTGCTAGTTGTCGAGTTTTATAATTAGCTCGGCGACTTCCTTTTCTGTGTAATAGGCTGTTTCGATATTTTCATCGCCTTCAAGTTTCCAGGTCATTTTGGGGGCCTGAACGTCGCCGTTTTCATCAAACGATAGCGCACCGGTAGCACCTACGTAGCGGATGGTTTTGCCTTCGGCGATCAGTGCCTTGGCGCGTTTGATTCCTTCCGGGCCCGGATAGACCTCCTCGCCATCGACGGAGGTTACCTTGCGAATATTGTCGCGGATGTTGGCGCCGGTAATTTCGTCTGAGGCCTCCATAGCGAGTAATACCACGGTCACAGCATCGTACACCGAGTGCAATCCCGGGCCGTTGGGCGGGCCGTCGAATTCTGCTTCAAATAACTCGTTAAATGTTGCCACGGATGGCAGCCGTGGTTGCGCGCTATCGTAGCCTTGCAGGTTTTGCAGGTACTTGGTGCCAACGGCTTCGAAGTAGTCGGTTGAGCGCAGCGAGTTGTTGACGATCAGGTTATCGGTTCCACCGAGCGCGAGCCATTCACGGGTGATGGTAGCGCCGTCGACCGGGAACGCCACGAGAAACAGAGAGTCGGGGTTGCCTTCCAGCGCTGAGGTAACTTCTGCACGATAGCTTTGCTGGCTTTCGTTGTAGGCAACCATTTTAGTAATAGAGCCACCGAGTTTGGGAATATCCTGTTCGAAGCGCTTTGCCAGTCCGACGCCGAAATCAGTGTTCACATAGATGACGGCGGTTTTTTTGAAGTCGCTTTTGGTGGTCAGTAGTGCACCCATCGCAGACTGGCTGCGATTGGTGGCATAAGTGCGGAACCAGTAGCCGTTAGTGTCACCGCTTTTGGCGAGCTCGGTGAAGCTTTCAGATGACGAGCAGCAGGAGACCTGTGTGATTTCCGAGGGCACTGCCACGGACGTAAGAATAGGCAAGCTGACCCCTGAGGATACGGCACCGATCAGGGCCTGCACGCCTTCGAGGTCGACCAGGCTCTTAGCGGCGTCAACACCGACAGTCGACTGGCCTTGAGTGTCGCGCAGAACGTATTCAACATCGCAGCCTTTAACACCGCCGGCGGCATTGAAGTGATCGACTGCAAATTGCCCGGTGGTGGAAATGCGTTCACCGACTTGCCCCATTGGCCCGCTGACCGGTAGTACGCCACCGAGCTTTACCGGGCAGTCGGCAGCGTGTGCCATGCCGCCAAAAAACAGGGCTGCAAATGCAAGTGCAGCGGATAATTGCCTGATAAACATTGTTTTTTCCTCTCTCTGGTTGATCGTACTTGATTGCAAGGCCGACCCCATCCCGTGCAATCCAGTCGCGAAGGCAAGTCCATTTCACCATGATGTCGTTCGTTCTACCAGCTAAATACGCGCATGTCGCGATACATTCATGCGTTCGCCGATAAGTCCTCGCGGTCGACACAGCAGCATCAGTACGAGAATCAGCCCGATAAGTACCGCTTGCATAGCACCGCCCTGCGCCTGAATTTCGGTTGGGACTAGTTTAGAAATTACATAGCCGCTGCTGGTCCACACGCCCCACACAATGATGGCACCGAGTACCGCACCGCGATTATTGGCACTGCCACCGACGATCAGCATGGTCCATATCTGGAAGGTCACGATAGGCAGGAAATCAGACGGGCTGACGTAACCGATGAAGGCCACGTACAGTGCCCCTGAAAGCCCCATTAACATGCAGCCTAGAACAAAGGACTCCAGACGGATACGTGTCGGGCTTTTACCGAGTGAGGCAGCGGCGTCTGCGTCTTCACGAATTGCCTTTAACATACGGCCCCACGGTGATTGTACGATGCGCTCAAGACTCCAGAACGCGATCCCGCCCACGCCGACAACAATCAATAGAAAGACGCTGTTTTGTGCCAGTGGGCCATCGGTCAGTGGCTTGGCCGGATTGGGAATGCTGATCAGGCCGAGTGTGCCACCGGTGACGTATTCCCAATTCAGGCAGACCAGCTGAATGGTGACAGCTATACCGAATGTCGCGACAGCCAGATACTCGTCTTTTAAACGCAGCGTGATCAGCCCGACCACCAGCGCGGCAAATCCTGCGGTGCACATAGCACCGAGCAAACCGACCACAAACGGTAGCTCGAAGCCGCCCATAACAGCCTCTCGAGAGGGGCCGGTCATTATCGCCATGGTATAGGCGCCGACAGCGATAAATCCAGCAACCCCAGCATTGAATAAACCGGTATAACCCCATTGCAGATTTAAACCGAGAACAGCGATGGAAAAAATAAGAGCCAGTATTAAAAAAAACACCAGATAGGAGATAACGCCGATCATCGGCGCTCTCCGAATAATCCGTCGGGCCTGAAATATAAAATGAGCAGAATTAATAGAAACGGTACAGCGGGTTTATAGGTGGTGGGGATTATCATAACCGATAGATTTTCGGATAAACCAACCACAAGACCGCCGATTACCGCGCCGTACATGCTGCCGGCACCGCCCAGAATGGCGGCGGCAAACAACGGTAGTATTAAGCCGAAACCCAGTTCCGGTCGCAGTTGCACCGTCAGTCCGTAAAGCACACCCGCGATGGCCGCCATTGATGCGCCAATCACCCAGACCCAGCGCACTACGTTGTCAACATTAACACCGCTGACGCGTGCCAGATCGGGGTTTTCGGATACACCACGCATGGCAATACCCGCACGACTGCGAGTCATAAATAAATGCAGACTGACAACCAGTACGATAGTCAGTCCCAGTAAAAAGACCTGGTCCGGCATGACTCGAACATTGCCCGGTAGCAGAACCGCAAACTGCAACTCGTTGGAGTAATAGATCGGGTTCGGTCCCCAGATCAGTACCACGACATGGCGCAACAGAAGTGCGATGCCAAAACTGGCAAATACCATGGTCATGTGTCCGGCACCGCGCCCGAGTTTCTCGAACACCAGCGCATGCAGTACCAGGGCAAGTACGGAAGTTGCCACGGCAGAAAGCACCATGGCAATCAGTAGTGGCCAGCCAAACGAAAGCGGGCCTATATTTCCACCGAAAAAATCACTGAATGCTGTGGTAAAGCCCAAAAAAACCAACGCGAAGTAGGCCCCCCAGGTTAATAGCTCCGAGTGCGAAAAATTTGCGAAACGCAGTATCTTCATGGCGAAGCTTAGGCCGATAGCGCCCAGCGCGACGACTGCACCACTCAGCACACCGTCCGCTATATGCTGCAACAGCATCAGTTACTCTCCCTGGGGTTGTAATGGTCACGTTCACCGTTTTGCCCGGCGATGTGATGGTCAGCATACTGTTGCGGCATCCCTAGAAAGATATGCCGGATGTCATTGTCGTCGAGTAGAGCTGCAGCTGTGCCGTCAGCGTGATTGCGCCCCTCTGCCAGTACATAGCCGCGATCTGATACGCGCAGTGCGGCGCGTGCGTTTTGCTCGACCATCAATACCGACGAACCGCTATCCACCAGACTGCGGACAACGCTAAACAATTCGGCTGCCGCTTTCGGTGATAACCCTGCGGTGGGTTCATCGAGTAGCATCAGTCGGGGATGGGTCAGCAGTGCACGTGCAACAGCCAGTATCTGCCGTTGCCCGCCGGAGAGGATGCCGGCCTTTTCGAACTGGCGTTCCTGCAGCACCGGATACTGTCGGTAGATTTCAGCAATTCTTTGTCTGGCTGGTTTTGACCGTAATGAAATAGCCCCGAGCACCAGGTTTTCGTGAATCGATAAGGTGGTAAAGATATTTCCGTTTTGCGGTACGAAGCCCACCCCGCTGGCTGCCAGCCGATGGCTGCGGATATGCGTGATGTTGCGTCCATTCAGTTGTACGTTGCCGGCGGTGACGGTAACCAGACCGGCTATCGCTTTGATGAAAGTCGACTTACCTGCGCCGTTGGGTCCGATAATAGTGACGACTTCGCCTTGCCCGACGTTTAAATCTACCCCGTGTAGTATCGGTAACTCAGGGCTATAGCCGGCGAAAATACCGCTTGCCTCGAGCACATTACGGGTCATGGCAGATCACCGAGGTAGGCATCCAGCACGGCTGGATCCTGTCGTGCTCCGGCGGCGTCGCCATGGTAAATTAATCTGCCCCGGGCCATCACCATGATTGGATCGCAGATCGACATAACCACATCCATGTTGTGTTCGATAATTAAGAAAGTGTAGCCGCGGCGGTTGAGCTCGGTGATTTTATCAACCAGTGTCACCATCAGGCTCGGGTTGACGCCCGCTGCGGGTTCATCGAGCAGGATTATCTCTGGCTCGGACATCAGCACGCGTGCCAGCTCTAATAGTTTCAGCTGCCCGCCGGACAGACTGGCGGCGGCATCCGCGCTGACTCGTGATAGATCACAGAAATCTATAATGCTCAAAGCCTGTTCGCGCAGTGCCTGCTCTTCACGGGCAACTTTGCGCGGGCGCAACAGGTTATTCCAGAATTTTTCACCCGCCTGGTTGGCCGGAGCGGTCATGACGTTTTCGAGCACCGTCATCTCCCGGAACGGACGCGGGATCTGAAAGGTACGTGCCAGACCGGCTTTGAATATCTGATGCGGAGGCAGGGTGTGTATGGGCGTTCTGTTGAGAACGACCTGCCCGGCATCGAGCTGAATCATACCGGCCAGCGTATTGAACAGTGTGGTTTTGCCGGCGCCATTGGGGCCGATCAGCCCGCCAATTGTGCCGGCAGGGAGATCGAAGCTGACGTTATCTACGGCGGTAAATCCCCCGAAACGCTTGGTCACTCCTTCAAGTTGCAATACGGTCTGCGAACCACTGACTGTTGCTGTCACAGGTACACCTGCACTATTTATCCTCTCGTCAGCAGAGGATACCAATCTGAAACCGGTCTGGGTAACTGATCGTGGAAAAAGTCCATTTGAGAAACTGCGTCAAATGTGGAATGGTGTAGTGCAAGCCGCAGCGTCGTCGTCTCTGGTGACCGGTGCGCTCGGATAATCCAAACCGTCGTCAGGAGGAATCACTATGAAGCTTACCGTACTAGCCAGCGCTGTTTTGGCCATCGCCCTCGGGTCCGCAAGTGCCTACAGTGACGAGGTAAAGGTCGGCGCGCTGATGGGTATCACCGGGCCGCTGGCCAATTTTATCCCGCCGATCCTGAATGCGGCGCGGTTGGCCGAAAAAGACGTCAATGACGGTGGCGGTATTCTGGGAGGTGAAAAATTTACTCTGGTCGTGGTCGACGGACAGGCTGCGGCCCAGCCATCGGTCGATGCGGCATCCAAGCTGGTAAATCTTGAGAATGTCGCCGCCATTATGGGGGGCTTATCGTCGGGTGCTACGATTGCTTCGGCTAATGCGGTCAGTATTCCCAATGGTGTGTTGCAGGTATCACCGACCTCCACTTCACCGGCAATGACAGACATGGAAGACAACGATTTTCTATTTCGCATCGTTCCCAGTGATAACTATCAGGGGCAGGTGCTGGCAAAAATGGTGCTCGAAGAACAGCTCTCAAAAGTGGCGGTCGCCTATGTTAACAATGACTACGGGGTTGGCATAGCCGGTACCTTCAAAGCTGCTTATGAATCAATGGGCGGGACGGTTACCGCCTTTGAAAAACACGAAGATAAAAAAAATTCCTACCGCGGTGAACTGGCGACCATGGCCTCAAGTGGTGCCGAGGCGCTGGTGGTAATTGCCTATGCCGGTGGCAGCGGCGCGAAGATTGTCAAGCAATCGCTGGAAAATGGATTCTTTGATCGCTTTGTCGGCACCGATGGTCTGCGTGATGACCTGCTGATAGAACAGATCGGTGCCGAGGCACTTGCTACAACGTTTTTCTCAGCGCCGACATCACCGGACGACAACCCGGTTGGTGAGATCTTTCATACACGTTTTGATGAAGAATTCGGCGAAGGCTCTGACAAACCTTTTGTTGATCAGTCCTACGATGCCACCATGCTGATTGCGCTGGCGATTGAAAAGGCCGGCACTACTGACCGCAGCAAGGTACGGGATGCACTGCGCGAAGTCGCCAATGCGCCGGGTGAGGAAGTTGGTCCGGGGGACTGGAAAAAAGCGGTAGCGCTGCTGGCTGATGGCAAAGACATCAACTACGAAGGCGTATCCGGTAGTCACGAGTTCGATAACAACGGTGATGTTGCCGGGTTCATCGGTAAGTTTGTTGTCGATGGTGACAGCTATAAGCAAATTGCCATCTTTAAATAGCAGTGCTGCTGTTTGATAACATCGTTAAGAATTTTGGTGGCGTCAATGCGGTAGATCAATGTTCCTTCGAGATACCGGCTGCCGGCATCACCGGGCTGATTGGCCCCAATGGTGCCGGCAAGACTACCGCCTTTAATTTGATTGCCGGGCATCTGCATCCCGATGCCGGTCGGGTGGTATTCGACGGACACGATGTAACGCAACTGCCTGCATGGCAGCGCCAGTCTATGGGGCTTAGTCGCACCTTTCAGCTGCCGCACGAATTTGCACGCATGACGGTGCTGGATAACCTGGTGGTGGCGGCGGACAACCGACACGGCGAAAAAATACTCAATGCTATATTCTTTCCGGGCCGTGGAAGGGTGCGCTCACATGAGGCTCAATTGCACGCACGGCGGACACTGGAGTTTCTCGAAATAGACGCTCTGGCTGATGAACTCGCCGGTAATTTATCCGGTGGTCAAAAAAAATTACTTGAGTTAGGGCGTGCGCTTATGCAGCGACCCAAACTGATATTACTCGATGAGATCGGAGCCGGTGTTAATCGAACACTGCTGAGCAAAATCGCCGATAAAATCATTGCACTGAATGCCTCTGAGGGACATGCTTTCTGCCTGATCGAGCACGACCTGGACTACGTGGCAAAGCTGTGCAGCAAGGTTCATGTGATGGCCCAGGGACGGTTGCTGATGTCCGGTTCCATCGATGAGGTAAAAAACGATGAACGCGTCATCGATGTGTATTTCGGTGGCGGCAAGTATCAGGAAAGCACATGAATGACCCGGTGCTCGAAATTGACGGTCTCTGTGCCGGCTATGGTGCACAGGCGATCATCGAGAATATCTCCCTGCAGCTTGGGCGGCAGGAGATTGCCGTGATAGTCGGCCCCAACGGGGCGGGTAAATCAACGCTGTTGAAGCAGGTCTTTGGTTTGAATCAGCACCTGGCTGGTGATATTCGCTTCAACGGTGTGTCTATTGTCCGGCTTAAAACTTCCGACCTGGTGCCTCTGGGTATCTCTGCCGTACCGCAGTCGAGTAATGTGTTCCCGACGCTTACTGTTTCTGAAAACCTTGAGATAGGCACTTATGCATCACCACCGGCGGATAAAAAAGCGGCGCGTGAGCGGGTGCTTGATCTGTTCCCTGACCTGCGCGGTAAAGTGAGGCAGGCAGCAGGAGAGCTGTCCGGCGGACAACGGCAAATGGTCGCTATCGGTCGGGCATTGATGAGTGAACCTCAGTTGCTGTTGCTCGACGAACCCACCGCCGGTTTATCACCAGTGTATCTGGAGGTGATCTTCGACTTGATTCTGCAGGTTCGAAAGACTGGCGTTACAGTGCTGATGGTGGAGCAAAATGCACGGCAGGCATTGCGTATTGCCGATACCGGCTATGTGCTGGCAAACGGTCGCCATGCGCACACGGGCAGTGGTGCCCAATTGCTGGCCGACAATGAGGTGAGGCGAGCGTTTCTGGGAGGTGGCAATGATTGAGTTTATCAATTTCTACCTGATTCCCGGAATTACCCTGGGCAGTATTTATGCGCTCGGTGCTGTAGGTGTGTCGATGATTTTTGGCATACTGCGGTTTGCCCACTTTGCCCACGGAGACTTAATGACTGTCGGCGCTTATGGTGCGCTTAGCGCAGTCTGGGTGTTGGGGGTTTCACCGTGGCTGGCGATGCCATTCGCCATTGGCTTTGCCGTGATTGCCGCACTGTGTTGTGATCGGATGTTCTATAAACCGCTGCGTGACTTGCCCACTATCTATACGGTTATTGCCTCGTTCGGGGTGGCGCTTATTCTGCGCTCGTTGATTCAGGTGTTATGGGGTACAGAAAGTCAGGTGTACAGCAGCGGGTTTCAAAAGCCTCTGGTGTACTTTGATACTATTCGGATTGCCAGTCGCCATGTACAGATAATCAGCGCGACCATAGTGATCACGGTAGCGCTGCATCTGTTTCTGACCTATAGCCGTGCGGGGCGCTGCATGCGCGCGGTGGCAGATGACGCCTCTCTGGCACGGGTGGCCGGGATCGATACCGATAACATTATTCGCTGGACGTGGGTTATTGGTGCGGCACTGGCCGCGGTGGCTGGCGTGTTTGTCGGCCTCGATACCGATGTGCATACCAATCTCGGCTGGAACATGCTGCTGCCAATGTTTGCTGCGGCTTTACTTGGTGGCATTGGCAAGCCGCTAGGGGCGATTACCGGTGGTCTGATTATAGGTGTCGTCGAGGAGTGTGTGTCCTATCCGTTCTTTGGCGAATCACTGCTGTCACCGAGCTATAAATCGGCGGTTGCCTTTGTCATTATGATCGCACTGCTGCTGTTTCGACCGCAGGGTTTGTTCAGAGGGAGGCTTTTGTAATGAGTGCGGAAGGTCTGGCGTTCTACCTGATTGGCTTTTTAACCATGGGTGGTATATATGCGGTGCTGTGCCTTGCCTTGAATATGCAGTGGGGCTTTGGCGGGTTGTTCAATGCGGGTATAGCCGGGTTTTATGCGGTGGGTGCTTACACGGCGGCCATTCTGACATCGGCCGGAGCCGCGTCACATGTTGGCGGCTTTGATCTGCCGATAGTGATCGGGCTGATTTGCGCAGGGTTGCTGGCTGGCATTACCGCCTGGGGTATAGCGCGTGTCTGTGTGCGCCTGAAGGCAGACTATCTGGCCATGGCGTCAATTGGTTTTGCCGAGATCATCCGACTGGTTGTGATCAATGAGCAGTGGCTTACCAACGGTAGTCTGGGTATTTCCCGTATTCCGCGCCCGCTTGAAATGGTGTTCAGCGGCCGCCAGGCAGAGATAGTCTATGTGGTTTTTGTCTGGCTGCTGGTGCTGCTGACCTATGTCGTGTCGCAGCGCTTGTCGCGCAGTCCGTGGGGGCTGGTGATGCGTGCCATCCGCGACAACGATGTTGCCGCTGATTCTATTGGTAAAAATGTACAGCGTTTTCGGGTCGAGGCGTTTGTGGTGGGCTCTGTCTTTATGGGGGTGGCCGGTGCATTGAGCGCGCACTATTTTAAATTCTTCAGCCCCGATGCCACCGAACCATTGCTGGTAACTTTTCTCTGCTGGGTGATGCTTATCGCCGGTGGCAGTGGCAATAACCGTGGCGCTATTGCCGGCGCGCTGGTGGTGTGGGCGATCTGGTCAATGACGGAAATTATCACCAGTCATCTGCCGATTGAATGGGCCAGCCGGTCGGCCTACCTGCGTATGCTGTTAATTGGTCTGTTTTTACAGGTAGTGCTGCAACGTTATCGGCAAGGCCTGTTGCCGGAACGTCGGACAACCCCGGTACAAGCCCGGTAAATCAGAAACTCAAATTGTAGCTGATGCCAATGGATCCAAGCTTGAAGGCCGGATCGAAAGCACGGCTTTGGCTGTAGTTGGCGTATTCAATATTGAGCTGATTTGTACGCCAGTGGTAGCGACCGAACACGTAGGACCATCGCACTGGCCCGCCACTCAGCAGACGGCTAAAGCGGGTTCGCACGAACCACTCGGAACGCGGGTTCCACTGCACAGTGACGTTTGCCGTGAGGTTGTCACGCAAGCTATCGAGGTGTTCACTCTGAACAGCGTCGGCGGCCGTTGTACTCAACGAGACATTGCTGCTGATATTTAAGCGCTCGAAGGCATCCCACTGGAGTTTATAGCCACCTTCGAGCACCGATTTCTCAAGCGCGAAACCGTCACCCGGCCGTATTGGACCCCAGTTGTTCAATTGTACAAACCAGGTGCCGGCGTGCCAGTCGTCATAGCCGATTCCCCAGCGATAGTTGAAGGATTCACTTGGTGAATCCGGTGTTGCTTCAATGCCAAGGCGCGTAAACCAATAGCTGTCTGCGATTGGCTTCAAGGTGAAATTCGCGCCGGTGCTCAACGTGTTTTGACTTAAGCTGCTGCTAACGTACAAAGTGCTGCTCAATTGTGATAGCGACAGGCGGGTAAATGCGTATTGTCGCTGGAAGGCAGTGCCACCGGAGGAAGCTGCGGCTGTTTGAGTCAACGGTGTTTGTTGTTGCTTTGGCGGGCTGTCTAGTGTTGTGACCGACGCTTGCGCCGTTTCGAAAACGGCAGGGATTTCTGTGACCTGCGCTTCGACTATGTAAACCTCCCTGACTACTGGATTGACTACTGGATTGACCGCTGGCTTAACAGCAGGAACGTCAACCGCCAGCGGAGCTGAAACCGTCTGGCCGGGAGAAGTATCCGTGTTGGCCCATCGTGCTGTTGCAGGCAAAGTCTGGCCTGAATCATTCCGCTTTAGATCTTCTATTTGCCGTTCTGACGATACAGTGGTGACCGGATCGGTCGGAGTGTCCGCGATTGACTCAACGGTTTCCCGGCTGTCTGCGGTGATGATGGTGTGGTGCTTAATCGCGTGCACGTCGACCGCATAGCGGACCGCTTCAGTGGTGCATTCCATCGGCCAATGTCCGGGCCATGTTGTGCTTGCCTGCCCACCTGCCACAGACAGTCGTGTGGGGCCGCCGGACAGCCTGGTTGCCAGACTCGCCGTGTTAGCTATTTCGCTTAAGCATTGCAATGTCGAGCTTGAGTAGATTGATTTTGCGTGTAGCTGCGAGATGCCTGTTACCGCTGACTTCATGCGCTGATGAAACAGTGCAGCCCGGTGGAAGCCGGTCCAGTTGATCGGTGATTCATAGTTGGCCGGCCGTCGGTTGACAATGCCGTTGTGCACCTCGACATCGTAGGCACCGCGCGGGCTGATTACCGGGCAATAGTGCCAGCTTTTTATGCTGCTGTGGATGGAAGGCCGCAATTGCGGAAACTGTCCGGCTTTGTCTACCAATGTCGAGAGCAACAGATCGACGGTAGCGGCGGTCAATTGTGATGAGCGGGCATCACCGGTTTCAATCGGCAGGCCTGCCGCACTGTGTGGCAACCGTACCAGTTGATCCAGTAGTTCCTGTGTGGCGGGCAGGTCGTTGGAACAGTGCAGTTGCTGCACCAGTGCCAGCAAATGACTAGTCTGCAGAGAAGGCTGTTGCGCCTGCGATGATGTGCCAGGCAGGAGCACGGACGCAAGTACACAAACGCACGATAAAATGCGTTTGAGTCCAGCCATGGTAGCGGCATACAGAAACACCGGATGTTAACAGTGCATGGCGTCGGCTAGTAGTTTGCTTCAGCGGTGCTGCAAGAGTTGCATCCGGACTTGGCCGGATAAGCCTCAGGGGACAGCACCATATTGCGATTGCAGCGTTGACACATCTGATACATGGGTCCGTATTTTTTGTACAGCAGACCCGCCATGATGATTCCGTTTGTGTTGGCCGTCATCGCTTTGTTGTAGCCAGTGCCATTTTCATAGACACCGGAGTACCATCCGTTGTCGGGATCGTAGGCACTTTCTATATGTCGCATCAGCACGTGGCTGTAGGGATCGTCCGGGTACAGTAGTGCCAGTGAAAATGCTGCCTTGGTTGATACGCTGGTCAACTCAGGGTGGCGCTCTCCGGTATCAGTAATAGTGTTCCATGGCAGGCCAGCGGTGAAAATGGTGTTGTAGACAAACCATGGCGCGCGATCAACGTTGTCTTCCGACACCGCTGTGACGATCCCGGTCTCCTGCCAGCGCTTTTTCTGCACGGCAAAAATATTTTCGGTAAGGACCGTGTTTTCGATATCAAAACCGTGCTCCATCACGTCCAGCGCGTAAGATTCGGTCACCACGTAGTTGTAAGCGCCAAAGTCACGCGGGTCACGACTGTCATAGGCTACCGGCACACCGTAGATATTGATGTCGTTCTTCCAGCGGTTGTAGTAGCGTTCTGAAATTTTCTGGTCAAACCCGAGCTCTGCAAATACTTTGGCTCCGTATTGCTCGTAGCCGAGCCGGCCTTCCTGCAACGCTTGAATCTCGCCTGTCGCCGTATCGCGGTTCAAGCCATACATTTGATTATCAGTAAGCAGTTTCTTCAGGTTCCAGCGTTCGATCACCAGTTGTGCCGGCCTGGCGTATTTGGCGTGTTGGCACGATAGCGAGTTCAACCAGGATACCAGTCGGGCCAGGTCGAGCGTGGAGACCCCGATACCGTCAGTGGAAACCTGGTTGGTGTAGTCGACCATGGCAGCATCGGTGGTGCTATAGGCCTTGTTCGGCGCTACACCATCAAACAACGGCATCGTCAGGAGAGTGTTCAGCAAGACCACGATGCGGTCATCGAATTGCTTTTGGCTGATAAACCCGAAGTCTTTGGCGGCGATGGTAGCGGCAAGTGCGGAGCCGGTATCCCACATGGTGGTGGACGTGTACTGATTGACCGAATTGGTCAGGCCGGTTGCAGGCTGGTAGTTGTTTTCGAAATAGCGCCAGGCGATACGTGCGGCGTCCAGGTCTGCTTCGCAGAGTTGTCCGGTGGCGGCAGCGCAGCTATCGACTAGCGGGTTGAAGGTACAGCTGCTGGCCGAGTCGGGCACGGATGGGTCCGGGAGCACGGTTGGCAACAGCTTGGCGGATCTTACAGCGGACAGTTGATCGGGCGCATGCTTGTTTGCGAAGACTGCATTTTGTTCTGCTGCTGGTGTCTGGGTAGCGGGCAGTGCTGCTGCCAGTTGCGGCTCCGGCGAGCTTACGGTGAGCGCGATACCGGCGCACAGCGCCAGGCAGCAAGTGCCTTTGATCCACAGATTACGCCATCGTCGATCCTGGCCCATAGAGTCACTCCCGTAGCTGTCGAACGAATAAACTGTGTGCCCGGGTAGTTACCGTGTTCGCCAGCAGGCCCGCGCTGACACATGTGATTGCTAACTCATCCGAAGCCAGCGGGGTATCGTCACCGCCGCCGGGTAGGTTAGGTCCTGTTATTCAGTTTGCTGCGCCGTTCACTTTTTCAGTATGAAAAAGCAACTTATCTGTCTTGTCTCAGTTCAGGAAATCACTCAGATGCCGCAACGCCGCCCAACTCGTGGAAGCGTTGATGTGCGTATGAAGATACTTGTGGTTGACGACAGGTCTGAACAACTAAGCGAGACAACTGAAGTGCTGACTTCATTGGGCCATAGTGTGACGTCCTGTCAGGATAGTGATGATGCCTGGGTTATGCTCAATGAAGAGCCGTTTGAAGCCGTGCTGACTAACTGGGACTTGCAGCAACCGGGTGGTCTGGCACTGTGCCGGCGTATCCGTCAGGGCGAGTTTGAACGTTATATCTATGTGATTTTACTGATAGAACTGGGAGACCAGCCAAGTCTGGTGGAAGGCATAGCCGCCGGAGCTGATGACTTCTTGAGCAAGTCCCCCGGCCGCTATCAACTGGCAGTGCAATTGCGTACCGCCCAGCGATTCCTGATTATGGAGCACCGGTTGTCGCGCAAGCACCGCGATCTTGAGGCTATCCATAACACCATCAGAAAAGATCTGGAGAGCGCCGCCAGAACGCAGCTTGCACTGTTGCCAAAGCCCATTTATACCGGCCCGCTGAAGGCCTGGTGGTCCTACCGACCTGCGATATTTGTTGGCGGAGATACATTCAATTTCTTTTCGCCGGCTGAAGATATCTGGATTTTCTACAGCATTGATGTGTCCGGGCATGGCTTGTCTGCGGCTATGCTGTCGATACACTTGCAAGCTCATATCAAAACCTGGTCCCAGTCGCTCTATGGTGCTGATATTAGCGCGGAACAACTGCCCGGGATTTCAGCCAACTTTGCCCGTAACCTGAATGCGCATGTGGCAGATTCTGACAGTGATCACTATTTAACAATGATCTTTGGCATTATTGATTTAACAAGCGACGTTGTTCACTACGTGCAGGCGGGTCATCCGCATCCGTGGGTGTACAGCTATGGAAATAATTCTCTGCAACCGGTGTGCAGCAACGGTTTTCCGATCGGTCTGCTCAGTGACGCTGACTGGACGACAGAGCAGTTGCGTTTTGAACCCGGTGACCGGCTGATTGTGTACTCGGATGGTCTGCTGGAAAATGCCGAACTCGAGCCGGTACCCGGCAGAAGAGGCTTGCGCCGCAGTGGCGAGCCTGCTGTTCTGACTATGGCTCAACAGAAAACCATGTTCAGCTATTTATGCAGTAGCGCTAACGATGAAGACCTTGATCTGAAAGTCCGACGCTGCATAGGTGATAAATCGAAGAGCAGTATGACAGATGATATAAACGTGCTTGTCTTTGAGTATCAGCGATCAGCATGATGTTGCCTGCCAATAGCAAGTGGAGAGCAACTGGCACAGGTGCTCGTATAGTGCGTGAGGAATACTTATGAACATAGATATAGAGTCCGATGATATTACCGCGGTCATCACAGTTTGCCAAAGCAGATTGGATGCCTCTGTGGCGGTGTCCTTTCGTTCGGAAATTTCCCGCCTGGTAGGCAGTGGCCATAGAGAAGTGATCCTGGACCTGCAGCAGGTACGTTTCATCGACAGCAGCATTCTTGGTGCAATGGTGTATGGCTACAAGCAGCTGAATGCAAATGGTGGCAGTTTTGTGTTTTGCGGAGTTAACGGAGCTGTGCTGGATTTACTGAAGTTGACTCGCCTCGATAGCGTCTTTCCCTGCTATGCGTCAGTGGAGCAGGCTCGTTGCTCGAATCGGGCAGCCTAGTGGCTGGCACGAGGATGTCTCATCAGGGGCGGTTCTCCAGTCACTTGCGACAACAGTGAGTATGTCCTCTGTTGAGTCGGAAAGTACTATGCAATCTATAACGCTAAAAAGTGATCTGAGGCAACTGGCAACAGTCTCCGATTGGTTGCAACGGATAATGTCCGGTCGGAGTATCCCGGTGCGCACGATGAGTCAGCTCGAATTACTTGTTACCGAAGCTGTGACTAACGTGATCGAGCACGCTTATCCGGGTAGAACGGATGAAAATATTACCGTGTCAGTAGACTTTGATCGCGACGACGTGGTAATCCGGGTTGTCGACAATGGCCGTCCGTCACCTACCGTTGAATGCTACAACAACGCGCAACTGCCGGATGCATCGACCTTGCCGGAAAACGGATGGGGGATGGGGTTGATCAACACCATTGCTGATCAAGTTCGGGTGGAAAGGTGCGATGGCCAGAATACAACTGTATTGCTGAAAAACCTGTCTGGCGACGGTCTCCGTCGTTGGTAAAGATGTGTCGGTTTGGCGCTCGCTGTTGTCTATAAATCTGTGTCTGTTACAAGGTGAGTTAGTTTGAGTTTCTATTTCAGTCGCTTTGAAGATCGCAGACCAGAGCCACCTTTGCCGTACAGTCCGGTCAGGGAGTTGCTGTGGCAGTACCTTGCGGTCATAAACCTGATTGTCGGTGGCTGGTATATCCATTGGCGCTGGACCTCGTCATTGAATCCGGAAGCTTTGTTTTTCTCGCTGGTGCTGGTGACGGCGGAGACCCTGGCTTTTATTGGACTGGCATTGTTTACTTTCAATCTTTGGAAGACTGAAGACACACCTGCTCAGACCCCGCCTTCACGACTCAGTGATGTTAGTGACTGTGAGCCTGACCATGACCGGGCGGTTTGCGTCGATGTCTATTTTCCAACCTACGATGAGGACCCTGAGCTGGTCCGGTTGAGTATCATCGATGCGAAAAATGCGCACTGTCCGGACGGGGTTGATGTGTTGATTCACGTTCTGGATGATGGTGATCGGCCGGCGATGAAAGCGGTCGCTGAGGAAGAGTCAGTGAACTATCTCACGCGGCAGGGTAATACCGGTTTCAAGGCGGGCAACCTGCGCTCCGCGATGGAAAAAACACATGGAGACTTCATCGTAATCTGCGATGCTGATACGCGCATCTTTGCCGGATTCCTGCAGAACACTCTGGGCTATTTCCGTGACCCACTGGTCGCCTGGGTGCAGACACCGCAATGGTTCTATGATATCCCCGAGGGTATCCGCCTGCCTGACGCAATGGCTCGATATGGTGGTGGAGCAGGGCGGGCAGCTGGTCGACTGATCGAGCGACTCGCGGGTGAAATAACAATTGGTGAGGACCCGTTAGCGAATGACCCGAAGATGTTTTACGACATCATCCAGCGGCGGCGCAACTGGTGTAACGCATCCTTTTGCTGCGGTGCCGGGTCGGTACATCGTCGGGATGCAGTGATGGAGGCCGCTCTGAAAGCCTACGGTGATAGTGTGGCAACAGAAATCAACCAGACATGCACTGCGGTTAAGACGATAACCGGGGAGACCACACTGGACGCGACAGTTGCATCTTCGATTGCTGAACACGCAATGCAGGAGCATGAGGTTACGCCTTATAAATTTCACGTGTCCGAGGATATCTATACGTCTATCGCCCTGCACACTGATCGGCAAAGACAATGGAAGTCAGTGATGCATCCGAAAGTAGAGTCACGTATGTTGTCGCCGCAGGACTTGCTGACCTGGACTGTGCAACGGTTTAAGTATGCCGGCGGCACACTCGATATCGCCTGGAACGATAACCCGGTGATTCGTCCGGGCCTGACGCTTTCGCAGCGGCTGATGTACGCCACGACCATCTGGTCTTATCTGGGCTGTCTGTGGAACATTGTATTTATGCTTGCACCAATGATCTACCTGTTCAGTGGTGTGGCTCCGGTAAGTAGTTACTCGACAGAATTCTACTTGCACATTGTGCCGTTTCTGGTGATGACCGAACTGGCTTTTATGGTGGGTACCTGGGGCATTGCCAGCTATAAAGCCAAGGCCTCTTATTTGTCATTCTTTCCGGTTAACTTTCGCGCCTTGCTGACCGTACTCAGTGGCCGCAAGATCAGTTTTCCGGTAACCCCGAAGATACGTCAGGAAGGTAACTTTCTGGCTTTGGTGTTACCCCAGTTATTGATAATTTTGCTGACCCTGACCGGTGTGGTTTACAGCTGGGGCCAGTTGGCCGGCGATGTGGGTAACTATAGTCTGGACGGTGTACTGCTGAACACGTTCTGGGGTTTGTTTAATGTAATGGCTTTGTCGGGAATAGTGGTCGCGTCACTGTGGACTCCCGATGAAATGCCGCTGGCGGAAACCGTGTAATGTCGTACAAGCAAAACCTGGTCAGAGCCAGAAGCCACATCGTTTTTTTGTTAGCAGTGCTGAGCGCCTTTGGTATTGTGGCCAGCCTTGATACCCTGTCTTGTGCCACTGGTCCAGCCACTATGCCAGACGCATCCAGACCGCTCGAGTACGTCTATAGCAGTACCTTGCCACTGGCAGAGCATCGCCCGTTGACCGGGCTCGAAACGCAATGGGCCAGAACCGCCTGGCGGTACTTTGAAAACAACACTATCGCTGAGACCGGCCTGGTCAATTCAGTTGATGGCTATACCGCCACCACTATCTGGGATACTGCCAGTCATTTGATGGCATTGATTGCTGCCGAGCGACTGCAATTGCTGAGTCAGCAGCAGTTTGATCGGCGTACCGGGCGGTTACTGAAAACACTGGCATCGTTGCCACTGTTCAACGATCAGTTACCGAACAAGTCGTACAATACCCTGACTGCATCGATGGTCGACTACGCTAATCAACCGGTTGATGATGGCATTGGCTGGTCGGCCATTGATATCGCCCGGCTGCTGGTGCCACTGCAATCGCTGATGTGGAACCATCCCCATCTGGCCGGCTTGGTGCGCGATGTCACCGGGCACTGGAACATCGACGCCTTAGTTGTCAAAGGGGAACTCAGCGGGGCTACTGTCAGTGGCCGCAATACGGCTGCCGAAGAGCCGTTCATGCGGGTGCAGGAGGGGCGCTTGGGGTACGAAGAATATGCCGCACGTGCCTTGCAGCTATATGGCGTAAACGCAGAGATTGCGCTGGACTATTTTCATGCTATTGACTATCGCGAGCTTTATGACATCGCTGTGCCGATGGATTCGCGCACGGTCGAGGAGCTGGAAGCGCATAATTTTATCACCAGTGAACCGTTCGTCCTGGCAGCGTTGGAGTCCGGATGGGACAGGCCTACGCGTGAGTTCGCGAGTCGCATTTACACGGCTCAGTATCAGCGTTACCAGCACACCGGTATACTGACGGCGGTGTCAGAGGATCACCTCGATCAAGCGCCGTGGTTTGTTTACAATTCTGTGCTGGCCGATGGCCGTGGTTGGCAGGCGATGACCGAGACCGGTCACAGCAACGACGAATTAAAAACACTCAGTACCAAAGCAGCGTTTGCCTGGCACGCTATTTTTAATACCGAATACACAGGCCTTCTGGTGGCCGGTCTGACTGATTCGTACATCGAGGATAAAGGCTGGTTTGCCGGTGTCTACGAGCAGGATTCCAGTGATAATAAAGCGATCACCGCGAATACCAACGCGGTGGTGCTGATGTCCCTTGCGTATACCCGGCACGGTACGTTGCTGCGGCCGGAGCCCGCTCAGTAGTGCGGGGCGTCCGGCGTTGCATCAGGCTGCCTCGAGGATTGCCTCGGCTAAATCTATGTCGAGCACAAGTCGATCGACATAGTTGCCACGCAGCGCAGCCAGCGTGGCTGCTAAATTGTCCAGGCCAGTCACAACCAGCAACCCCTCAGTCGCTTTGAGCAGATCGTGGTTAGCCGATATCAGTCGACGGTCAAGTTCGCCAATGACTGGCTGTCCCTGTGCGTCGATAAAGCGGCCGTTGATAATGCCGACAGCGCCTTTACTGGTGTAGTCGTCGATGTCGTTCTGGGTGGCGACCTTAAAACTTACTGATTGAGTTTTTGTGGTGCAGGGGCCAAGAGAGAACAGCGCCTTGTTACACCTGGACAGCGTTTTCAACTGAGCGCTTATGGTCGGTTCATCTTTTAGAGCATCGGCGAGCTCAACGCTGGAGCACACTGCAGGGGCATTAAGGTTGATGCAGTAGCCGGATAGCTGCCGGGCAATGGTTTTACAACTGCACTCTGCGGTGGCGTGCAGGGGTTCGGCCATCGAACCGATAAACTGCGACACAGTGAGGCCTTCAATTGGCCAGCTGGGGACCAGCTTTGCGATTTGCGAGACGGTGGCGCCCCATGAAACACCAAGGGTATCGTCGGGTTCAAGCCAGGTTGGCAGAAAGTGAGCGGCAACTTCACAAACTGTATGCTCGATGTCAGTGTGGTCGTCGGGGTTGTTTGGCACCACATGCACGGACAGCAGCTCATATGTTTCTTTCAGGCGTTCGCTGACCTCGTTCATCCGGTAGTGCTTGGCGTCTACCCGGATGTTCACCAGCTTGCGTTCTTTCGCAAGTTTCAGGTAACTGATCACGGTGGGACGTGAAATCGACAAGCGCTTAGCGATTTCGCCTTGCGTCTTGCCTCGAACAAAATAAAGCCAGGCAGCTTCAGCTACCAGTCTGTCGGAAGGTTGTGAGGCGCGGTAGGTGGCTTTAGGGGTAGGCCGGGATTCGGTTTTCATTAAGGTGCCAACATTCTGTGGTTGGATGTAATCGGAGCACCGTTACCAGTGCTGTGTTTGCCCTATGATACCTGCAATTTGGGCCAAATCGCACAAATTGCCGCGCGTTTCTATAATCAATTGGAATATTGCGATGTTGTTCAAACATCCCAAAACGACAATCGCGGCTGTCCCTATCGCTCACCGGGTAATTGCCTTTTTACTGGGCTACTCGGTTTTTTTTATGGGTTGGATATGCGCTATTGGCATGTGATGTGCGGCGTTGTTCCGGCTATAAGACGTAAACGCTTGTAATTGCAGGCCTGCATTGCGGTAGTGGTTTTCGGCAGTCTGCGTTGAGCCTAATTCTCGCGAGTTTCTCTTTGAAAGCTAATCTCTCCCGAGCTGCTTGTGTGGCAGCTGTTGCAGGTCTGATTGCCTGCGACAACAACTCCCTCAATGTGACGTCAGTCTCTGCGCTGAATGCTGTGCCAACGCCAATTGACAGTATCGACGTTGATGCCATCGTACCCGAACCTCCATTGGGTTATGCACTTCCGGCGCGGGGGGCTATATACGCCAAAACCAGTTACATGGGGGGCGCCGCCGGTGCGCCGTTCTCGATTGACTGTGGTCAGGGCAACGTACTTGCCGGTATCAGTGGCAGAGCGGGGACCTTGATCGATCAGGTTACCGCACTGTGTGTTGAAGTTGATGATAGCGGTAGCTGGGTAGGCGAACCGACGGCCACCGGTGAAAGTAAAGGGGGCGGTGGTGGAGCGGCGTTTGCGCAAATCTGTGATGCCGGCCATGCTGTTGTAGGTTTTACGGGAGGGACCGAAACCGGTTACTCCGGGTATTTGCAAACGCACTGTCGTAAATTGACGGATAGCACTGGAAGCGCCGGAGAATTGCAGACATTGACAGGCGTTGGAGGGCCGTTTGGCCGAACCCCGCGCTTGCTGTGTGCTGACGGTGCTGTTGCTATGGGAATGTATGGCACTTCAGGAGCACTGGTCGACAGTTTCGGTTTGAACTGTCTGGAGAACCCGGGGCAGGCCGGGCGCTGGTCAAACGTCATCGACTGGCCGCTCATTGCCGTGCATTCGGTGTTGACGCCCGAGGGTAAAGTGTTGTCTTTCGGCACTACGCTGGAAGGTAACCAGGGGGCGCATTTTCACTATGATTTATGGGACCCCGAGGTTGGAACGTCTCAGCAGTCGCACCTGACGCTGGACAATACGCTCGGTGTCGATTCGTTCTGCAGTGCTGCCGTGCTTATGCCGGAAAGCGGCAACGTATTAATGGCGGGTGGCGATGCGCGGTTTGGCGATGCCTACAATTCCGGTGTTGTTGACGCGCCTGTGTTTAATACCGACTCCGCTACGTTAACGCGTGCGGCTGACATGTCTTTTGCGCGCTGGTATCCAACTGCCACCACGCTTGCTAATGGTGAGATTCTTCTCACCGGCGGCATCAACGGTGCGCGGCAGCATGCCATTACCCCTGAAATTTACTCACCTGAGACCGATCAGTGGCGATCTCTGCTGGGTATAAATACCAGTGCCTATGGTTATATGTATCCGCGTCAGTGGGTAGCGCCTGATGGACGGGTGTTCGGCGCTAACTGGCATTCTATGTATTACATGGATACGACTGGTCAGGGGGGGTTAACCAGTGCAGGTAATCTGGTAGATGTGTCCGTCGGGAGTGGATCGACGGCCGTCATGTACGCACCCGGAAAAATATTGCAGGCCGGTGGAACCGGTTCCGACGGCTTTGGTGCGGTCACGATAGACATAAACAGCGGTGCACCGGTGGTGGAGGTTGTCGAGCCGATGTCAGAGCCTCGCATCACCTGGGCAAACTCGCTGGTGCTTGCCGATGGCTCAGTGCTGGTGCTTGGCGGCAGTGGTGTCGATAACGACGCGGTCAGCGCTGCACTGGGAGCAGAGCTGTGGGATCCGCAGACCCGGGCCTGGACACAGATGTCACGTACTCAGCTACCTCGCCTGTACCACTCAACATCCGTGTTGTTGAAAGACGCTACCGTTCTGCTGGCAGGGGGAGGGGCCCCCGGGCCTTTAATCAACCGCAATGCAGAAATTTTCTCACCGCCCTATTTGTATGATGCGGCCGGTGCCCTCAAGTCGCGACCGCTGATTACCGCTGCCTCCGAGTTTGCCGCCTATGGACAAACCATTCCTGTGGCGGTCAGCGGTGGATCTATTTCGCGCGTAACGCTGGTGAAATCGAGCGCGGTGACGCATTCGTTTAACATGGAGCAGCGCTTTATTGAATTGGCGTTCACTGAAGATAATGGCGTGCTCGATGTGCAACTGCCCGCCACTGCCAACCTAGCCACGCCCGGTTACTATCTATTGTATGTACTCGACGACACCGGCACTCCGTCCGTCGCGCATATGCTTAAAATGGGGACGACACCGGCACCTGTCGACGATATAGAGCCGCCCGCTCCTCAGCCACCGACAGTCACCCCTGACAACATCCTGCAAAACGGCGGCTTTGAGCAGGCAGCGACCAGCTGGAGCTATTGCGCGGACAGCAGCCTGGCTGAAGCGACATCAGCGGCCAGCGACGGCAGCAGTGCGATGCAGGTAAATACCGGAGGTTGTTTGTATCAGGAGTTCCCGGTGGATCCCGGTACGGAGTATAGCTTCGAGTGTGATGCGATGATCGGTGCGGCCGATTACGCCAGTGTGTTTTTGCAGATCAGTGACAGCAGCTATACCGAACTTGCGCTTGCAGAAATGCAGGTTCTCGGGTCGCAGTACGTCGCTTATACTGGCAGTGTCGTCGCCCCGATTGGTGCCCGGCAGGGAAGTCTCGGCTTGTACTCCGAGGGTAACGCACGCTTTGACCGGTGCTCTGTTACTGCCTCAGCCAATCCAGACACACCAGAGCCGCCCACAACAGAGCCGCCGCCGGAGCCTAGTAATCCGAACTTGTTGCTTAATGGTGGGTTCGAACAGCAAAAAGCCAGCTGGGAAGATTGTTCTGCAGAATCTCTGACCAGAGGCTCTGCGGATTCCGCACAGGGCGCTGGTGCTCTTGAGATAACCGGTGCCGGGTGTCTCTATCAGGAATTTGCAGTGTCCCCCGGTGTTGAATATAAATTGCATTGCAGCGCCAAGTCAGCCGGGACCCGGTACACCAGTCTTTCTTTGCAGATAACGGATCAGTCGCGCACTGAACTCGACGCGATAGAAATACCGGTGGGCAATACATCCTATAAATCCTACGAGACTACGGTAATAGCGCCTGCCAACAGTGTTCACAGTGCGGTTACTCTGTACTCGGAAGATACCGGTCTGTTTGACAACTGTTATGTCGAGGCTATGTAGAGTGCCGGCTGTGACGCGCAAGGTAAGTGCCTCATTGGCGGGAGTCGCGATCGTCGTGCTGATTGCAGGCTACCTGAATGCCACGCAGGCAGTGACCACACCAACAACGCGGGCAGCACAGCAGATGCTGTCTGCAGCTCATTCGGTCTACGCGCCTGATCTTGCCGATGTGGCGGTACTGAGTACTGAGCAGTTTAGTCATATAGAGCTGACCGATCAGGATGGCCAGGTGTTTCAATTCGATCAACACGCCGCTGATGCGACGGTGCTGAACTTTATGTTTACCGGGTGTGCGATCGAATGTCCGCGGCAAACGGCGCAACTGAGAGAGATTTATAAATCGGTATCTGAAAGTGGCAGTGGCGTCGTAAAGATGCTTTCGATCTCTATAACACCGGAGACAGATAGCGTGCGCACGCTGAAGTCATTTGCGGGTCGTTACGACATCGATTCACCGGACTGGCGATTTCTCAGGGCCGGTCGTGACCACACCGACGAGTTGATGTCCCGATTTGCGATTTCGTCCGGTACAGATATAAGCAATCCGCTCGACCACCGCAATGTTATCTATCTATTGAATGCATCCGGTCAGGTAGTGCAGCAATACGCGGCAGATCCAATCGATACCGGGCGTGTCAGTAAAGAGGTATTGCAATTGGCTAATCCGCTAAGCTGAAGCGCACTTTGCTCTGCGGTCAGGTTGGCCACTCTCCGCTAGCGGTGGCTGAATTTCTTTACGCCGCACACACCTCTATTGTCTGAAAGCAAAGTGCTGGCCGTGGGCTTGCAGTCGAGCGATTCCATCAGAATCCTGTCACCCGGTTTGAGTAGAAAATCCTGGCTCCCAACCTTAGGGAGGGTGTGTCTCCCGTTTCGACCACTGGTGTTACCTGTGTGGTTGTAATTCCGCTAATGCCGGGTTGCTCAATCTATTACTCTGGCATTATCTACTCTGGCATTATCAACCCCGGTGACTGTAAGACGTGCGCAGAAATTCAGCGGAAGATAGGGTGAAAATTGATTACAGTTGCCCGCTTGGTCTTGAGCCATTCCTGCTCTCCGTGGTTCAATAGAGAAACTGGAGGGATGGCTGTGTGGAGGCTACCTGCAGTGAATCGGGCGGCTCAAGCGGCGCTGTTACAGGAAATAGCTGGCAAATCAGCCGCTCGAGAATCAAATTGGGCTCATCTAACCACAACAACTATTGCCAAAGTTTGGCGGCAAATGGTAATACATGCCGTATGCTAGATCGGAGTACGCACTGAAATGGTCATACAGAAATTGTTTCGCAGTAACAAAAATGTTACCGCGCCGCGGCGTCACGAGCCCAGCTTTATCAGTCTGCGGGGCGTCTACCCTGAACTGAAACAGGATCCCGTCGCCGACCATCAAGCGCACCCACACGACGATCAGCTGTCAGAAAAAAAACATCAGCCACTCACAACACTGACCGCATTGCTACTGATCAAGTCAAACAGAGACCTGCAGGAGTCAGTGGCCCGGGCTCAAAGTACGGTCGGCTGATTATCGCGTTGTTGCCGGATTTGCCAATGCGCCGGATGGCTCGTGCTGGTTGAGCAAGCCTGCCATCGTACCCGTCAGGGTTGTGGCATCAAATTACACCAAAAGGGCGACCTTTCTGCGATCGCCCTCGACACATACCCGGTGGCATAATTCGACGCCGACGGCAGAAACCGCCGGCAACGTACCACCACTGATCAGGTAATCGACATCACGATATTGCCTGTGTGCTGTTTGTCGATAAACTTCTGCTGCGCGGTGCGCAATTCTTCAAGCGGGTAGACGGCTGCAAGCATGGGTTTAATTTCCTCCCGCTCAATGTAGCCGACCAGATCATTGAAGACATGGGGTGGAATAATGGTCGACCCCGAAAATGTCAGATCACGCAGGTACAACGTGCGGAGGTCGAGAGAGACGATTGGCCCGGCAATCGCGCCAGAGCATGTGTAGCGTCCGCCACGATCCAGCACATCAATCAATGCTTCAAATCCCTCGCCACCGACCACGTCGGCGATTACCGTGACGGAATCACGTCCGGTGGCAAGCTGTAGTTCTGCTTTCAGGTTGTCAGGGTTTCGTGGTAGCAATGCATCGGCGTGCAGCGGTGCAAGGTCGGCATGCTTGGCCTCAGAGGCCATGCCTATTACCGTGGCTCCGCGGCGTTTCGCCAGCTGGATTAATGCTGACCCCACGCCGCCTGACGCACCGGTGATTAGCACGGTGTCGTCGGCGGTGACATTGGCTCGCGCCAGCATGCCCTCTGCGGTGCTGTAGCTGCAGGAGAATGTAGCGAGTTCTGTGTCGTTAAGCGTGCAGTCGACCGGGCCGACGTTGCGATGGTCAATGGTGGTGTACTCGGCATAGCCGCCATCGCACTCAGAACCGAAATAGCCGGTGTTTTGCCGGTTCATCGGGTCGCTCCAGTCTCGCAGCCAGTTGTCGGTGATGACGCGTTTGCCGATCAGTGAATGGTCGGCGTTGGTGCCGGCAGCCACTACGGTACCGGCGACATCAGCGCCCTGAATGCGCGGGAAAGTCACAGGTGAGCCGCCCCAGGCCGGGTCATCGGAACCGACGTCATCATAAGCGCCACCGGTTGTGGCCTCACTGACCGATTTCGAATACCACCCGGTGCGTGTATTTACGTCAGTATTATTCAGGCCGCAGGCAGCCACCTTTATCAGTACTTCGTTGTCGCCGGGGGTCGGTACCGGCCAGTCAGTATGCAGGACCAGCTGATCGAGGTTGCCGTGTCCGCTCAGGACCATGGCTTTCATGGTGGTTGGTATCCGGGGACTCATGGTGTATCTCTCTGATGCACGCAACAGTTGGCTCTGCGCCTTGTGCTGATGCCTGTGGTCGGATTGATGGTGGCCGGAAGTACACCGGACTACTGCATCATAAACCGGTTTGGACAATGATGGTGCCGATGTAACGGCACTGTTTTTTCAGTGGTCAGGGTCGGCCGTTATAGTGCTGGTGATGTTGGTCTGGTTTGCCAGTGCTTTTGCTAATGCCCATGTATTGGGGCAGGCGCTTGCAGAGGCTTGCCGGGCACAGGCAGGCCGGACGCAGGCAGACGATATCGCACACGCGGCAGCGGGCTATCCGTCAGCTGTGCTGTTGCTGCGCGTGCGACGGTACGCCGTGTTACGCCTTTGCAAGTGTCGTGCTACGGGCAGTCGGGCTATGGGTCCTGTTTGAGTGGGGCGGTGGCCGTTTCCGGATGCCAGTCTTTACCGGGAACTGCGTTAAGCAGTTCGCGGGTGTAGGGGTGCTCTGCGTCACTGAACAGCGTGGCGGTTGGCCCGGCCTCGACAATTTTACCCAGGCGCATCACTGCAATGCGATCACACACCTGTGCCGCGACGCGGAGATCGTGTGTGATAAACACCATCGATAACTGCAGTCGCTCTCTGATGTCCGCCAGCAGCTGAAGTATCTGCGCCTGAATCGACACATCGAGGGCTGAGACGGGTTCGTCAGCGACCAGAATTTCAGGGTCCAATGCCAGTGCGCGTGCGATACCAATGCGCTGGCGTTGTCCACCGGAAAACTCATGCGGGAATCGATCAAAGGCGCGCTCATCGAGCCCGACCAGTTCCAGCATTTCCCGTGCGCGTTTATCGGCTTGCGCTGACGGGACGCCCAGCACTCTCGGGCCATCGGCAATGATGCGACCGACTTTGCTGCGAGGGTTGAGTGACGCAAACGGGTCCTGAAATACCATTTGTATTTTTGAGCGATAGGGGCGCATCTCTTTGCGATTAAGCGGTCGCAGGTCAACCCCCTGATATAGAATCTCGCCTTCCTCGGCATTGATCAACCGAACGATGCAGCGGGCCAGCGTCGACTTCCCGGAGCCAGACTCCCCGACCACGCCAAGTGTCTCGCCCTTGTGGAGTTTGATGCTGACGTTATCGGCGGCGTGAACAATACGCTCTTTTGCGCCCAGGCCAAACCAGCCGCCACCACTTTTATAGGTTTTCGTCAGGGCGTTGACCGAGAGCTCCGTGTCGGATGATATCGAGCGTACAGCGGGTGGCGTGAGGCTTGGTACCGCACGCATCAATCCCTGTGTGTAGGGGTGCTGTGGGTGATTGAGGACCTGATCGGTGGTGCCTATTTCGACAATCCTGCCGTGTTGCATGACGGCGACCCGATCGGCGATATCAGCCACTACGCCAAAATCGTGGGTGATAAACAGTACGCCGGTATCGTGGCTTTGCTGTAGCTCTTTAATCAGCTTAAGAATCTGCGCCTGAGTGGTTACATCGAGTGCGGTGGTGGGTTCATCAGCGATAAGAATTTTGGGTTCCATCGCCAGTGCCATGGCGATCATGGCGCGCTGCCTTTGCCCGCCGGATAGCTCGTGGGGGTAGGCTCTGATGATGTGTTCAGGGTCCGGCAGATGGACGCTGTCAATCAGTTCCACAGCGCGTTGCCGGCGGTGCTTTTTGCGGGTTTTTGTATGAAACCGTATAACTTCATCGATCTGCTTGCCGATGGTCATCACCGGGTTCAGTGCGGTCATCGGCTCCTGGAAGATCATTGAAATTTCACCGCCGCGGATCTCCCGCATGCGGGATTCCTTGATGGTGGTGAGGCTTTCGCCGTTGAAGTCGATGGTGCCCTGATCAATGTGCACATGGGGTGCCGGCAGTAAGCCCATGATAGCGCGCGCGGTAATCGACTTACCTGAACCCGACTCACCGACCACGCAGAGAATCTCGTTGTTGTTCAGTGTATAGCTGACATCCTCTACCGCGTGTGTGCGCTCGGCGCCGCGCGGCAGTTGCACAAACAGGTTGCGAATATCCAGTAGTGGTTTGGGTTGATCATCGGCGCTCATGTGCGTTCCCGCAGACGTGGATTTAATGCATCATTTAATCCCTCGCCGACCAGATTGATAGCCAGCACGGTCAGCAGGATGGCAATGCCCGGAAACGTGCACACCCACCACGCTGAGCGCAGCACCGTGCGACCGGCACCGATCTGGAAACCCCAGCTGATGATGTTGGGGTCACCGAGTCCAAGGAACGAAAGGCCGCTTTCAATCAGTATGGCGGTGGCTACCATCAGCGAGCCGGCGACAATAATAGGGGACAGGCAGTTAGGCAGTATTTCCGCCAGCATGATGCGAATATCTCCCATGCCAACGCTGTGGCAGGCTTGTATAAACTCGCGGTTCCGCAGCGAGATAAACTCCCCCCGCACCAGGCGGGCGACAGCCGGCCACGACACCACCGCGATTGCGATAACAATGCTCTGGATTGACGGTTTCATGATCGCGACAATCAATATGGCAAATAAAAACGACGGTATCGTCTGGAACATTTCCGTGACGCGCATGAGGATGTCGTCGATCCAGCCGCCGTAGTAACCGGCCAGGCCGCCGAGTACCGCACCGATTAAGACGGCCACGGTGGTCGCGAGCAGGCCAATCAACAAAGAAGTACGGGCGCCGTGCGCGATGCCTGAAGCGACGTCTCTGCCGAGCGTGTCACTGCCAAGTAGAAAACCGTTTTCTCCCGGCACTGACATGGGCTTACCGGCAAGCCTGAAGGGATCTTCCGGGAACATCAATGATGCACAGGCTGCCATCAAAATAACTGTCAGTAAAATAAGTAGTCCCAGTACCGCGGAGCGGTTGCGACGGTACAGTTGCCAGAAAGTCATTCAGGACACCTCGATGCGCGGATCTAGAAAAGAGTAAATAACATCGACAATCAGATTTATGGCTACCACCAGCAATGCAGATAACAGGAAAATACCCAGTAGCAGATTGAGGTCGCGCGAGAACAGTGCCTCATAAGCCAGCATGCCCAGACCCGGCCAGGCGAACACAGATTCCACAATGACCGAACCGCCGATTAATGCACCGACCTGAACGCCGGCCATGGTAACTACCGGTAGCAGAGCATTTCGCAAAATATGCCCAAACACTATGCGCCGTTCGGTCAGGCCTTTGGCGCGGGCGGTGACGACATAGTCCATGCCGGCCTGCTCCAGCATGGAAGCACGCATCAGTCGTGTATAGAGCGCCAGATAAAACAGCGATAAGGTGATCGTCGGCATGACCAGGTGATGTGCAATGTCGATCACGCGGTCCCAGCCCTCATAGAACATGGCCACGTTCTCCATGCCGCTGGTGGGAAACCAGTGTAGCTTCAGAGAGAACACTACAATCATCATCAGACCAATCCAGAACAACGGTGTGGCGTAGGTGATTAGGGCAAATATAGAAATCACGTTGTCGCGCCAGGTGTTTAATCCAGAGGCGGCAAGCAGGCCCAGTACAATGCCAAAGCCGACGGCAATAACTATGGTTGACACCATCAGCAGCAGGGTCGGGATGAAGCGATCAAGTACCAGTGTCGCGACTGGCATGTCGTGCCTGAAGGAAAACCCCAGGTCAAACGATAATACATTCTTGAGGTAGATGGCCAGCTGCACCGGCAGCGGTTTGTCGAGCCCGAACTTCTGCCGTAACTGCGCCATATATTCCGGTGTTGCTGAGCCGGCCTCACCGGCCAGTACATCTGCGGCATCGCCTTCTGCAAGATGCAGCAGGAAAAAATTGACGACTAGAATCGCCAGAACGACAGGTATCGACTGAAGAAGCCGTTTCAGCACATAGCGTACGCGTTTGGCGGTGTGATTCATGATGAGATGATTTTTTCAGGTGGATAACAAAACAGCCGGGCTGTACGCCCGGCTGTTTTAGGGGGCAGGCGAGTTAGTTCCTGTCCATAGACTGAGGTCTACAGGTTGTGACCGGACAGGGAAATAACATTGCCTGGCGTGCTACTGTTCCAGCCAGGTACGATCAAACGATGAGTATGAGCCCATTGCCGAGAAATCGTGATCTTTCAGCTTGCTGTTAAACACAGTAATAAACTGCATTTCGAACAGATTAACTACTGGTTGATCAGCGCCGAGTTTGTCTTGAATCTTGTGGTAGATTCCTTTGCGTGCTTCCGGGTCGGCAGACGTTGCACCTTCGACCAGTAACGCATCCAGCTCTGCGTCGCTGTAGCGGGTAGAGTTAACAAACGGTGTGCCTTTGCGAATCTGGTCAGATCCGTAGTGGCGATGAACCCCGATAACCGGATCAGGCAGTTGGTAGAAGTAGTTCAGGTTCATTGCGAAGTCGTAGTCGCCATACACGCGCTTGATCCAGGTGGGCACGTCTTCGTATCTCAGGTCAAGCTGGATGCCGATATCACCCAGCGCCTGCTTGATGTATTCACCGGCCCGTCGCCAGTCTTCGCCGTAGGGGATCAGATCGAGCGTTGCTTTCAGTCTTACGCCATCACCGTCCGCTTTGATACCGGCATCGTCGAGCAGTTTGATTGCCGCAGCGACATCGGGTTTGCCGGGGTAGTTGGCACTGGCCTTATATAATCCAGTCGGTGCAAAGTTGGAAGACATAGCACTGGTTGCCGCATTGCCGTAGCCAAACCAGATGTTGTCGATCAGGAACTGACGATCAAGCGTCAGTGAAATCGCATTTCTAATTGCGGCGTTATCGAATGGCGGCTTGGTGGTGTCAAACTCCAGCAGTGACATCGGGTTGATCATGGAATAACCATCGGTCGTGATACCAATGCTGTCCATCTCACGCAGGCGCACTACGTCAACGTTGGGTATCGCACCATAGGCACCGTACATGACTTCGCCGCTTTCCATTGCCGCCGTTCTTGTTGATGCGTCCGGGATTATGCGTGCCACCAGTCGGTCCAGGTAAGGCAAGCCTTCTTTCCAGTAGTTTTCATTTTTCTCCAGTCGGATGTACTGACCTTTTTTCCATTCAACAAATTTAAACGGGCCGGTGCCGACAGGGTTGTTTGCCAGTTCTGCCTGACGGATGTCTGTACCTTCGAGCAGATGCTTGGGAACAATGGGAGATTCATAGCCTGCGAATGCACGCATCATGTAAGGGGCGGGTCGATCCAGTTTGAAAATGGCGGTGTGATCGTCAGGGGTTTGAATTTCGCTGACTTCCTTGAATGAGTTCGGGCCACGTGGGTGGAACTTCTTCAACACGTCCATAATCGTGAACTGCACGTCAGCCGAAGTGAACGGCTTGCCGTCGTGCCAGGTAACCCCTTTTTGCAGATTGAAGGTAACCGTTAAGCCGTCCTCGCTGATGTCGTAGCTCTCGGCTAACTCAGGTACGATGTTTAAGTCGAGATCGTAGTCGAGCAAACCCTGATAAATTTTCGGGGCAACCAGGCCGATCGGTCCGGAGGTTGACAAATAAGGGGCCAGTGATGGGGGTTCGGGTTGCACGATGTAGACGAGATTGCCCCCCGACTGCTGTGCAAGCGCTATTTTGGTCGTGAGAAAAAGAGACAGACCAACGAAGGTGATCCACTTACTTAAAGACATAGATGGTTCCATGTGTGATTGGCGGAATTTCATTCTACGCAATTGATAACGAATAGCTACCCATAACGGACGCTGATTGAAATTGCAGCAGGCAGGTGAGATTTTTGCAGCAG
>CALKXD010000115.1 GCA_938003855.1 uncultured Granulosicoccaceae bacterium
GGAGTACTTGGGGCCTACTGTTTATATCTAAAACAAAGAAAAGCGCGAATCACCGGGAACTAGAACAAGGTGATCTCGTTATTGAGGGTTGGTTAAGCTAATGGAAAAATCAATAGGCACGGTGAAGTGGTTCGATAATGCCAAAGGTTACGGATTTATTGTCAATGAAGCAGGGGAGGATGTTTTTGTCCACTACCGCTCCATAGTTGGTGAAGGGTACAAGACGCTCGCTGAAGGCCAGCAAGTTGAATACATTCAAACCAAAAGCGAGAAAGGCTGGCAGGCAGCTGAAGTCTCCAGAGTGGATTAGATCCACTGCGATGAGGCAGACGTAACGATTCTCGCGTTACTCCTGGTCCGGGAGATACTTAAGTCAGGCAGCAGTGGTGGTTTGAACTGAGCCGTGTGGGGAGCGTTGTTGCCGAAAAGCATTTGGCGGCAACGACAAGAATATAACACCAGCGTCCGACAACAAGGCGAACGCAGATAGCAGCCCACGACCAATGTGGGCTGCCAGTGTTCCCGAAGTAGAACCTTTAAGAAGCAGCGTCCTGTTCGCGAAGCTCCCGACGAAGGATTTTACCCACATTTGATTTCGGTAACTCGTCTGTGAAAGCGATCAGTTTCGGGCGTTTGTAGCCGGTTAGATTTTCGCGGCAATAGGCCTGCAGAGATTCCTCAGTGAGGTTTTTATTCTTTGCGACAACAAAGATTTTCACGATCTCCCCCGAGTGCTCGTCCGGCACGCCAATAGCGCCGACCTCGAGGACATCCGGATGCCCCTGGATAACATTCTCAATCTCGTTGGGGTAGACGTTAAAGCCGGAAACCAGAATCATGTCTTTAAGCCGGTCAACAATAGTGAAGTAGCCCTTTTCGTTCATGATCGCGATATCGCCGGTATGCAGCCAGGAATCGGCGTCAATCACGGCCGCGGTTGCGTCATCGCGCTGCCAGTAGCCTTTCATGACCTGGGGACCGCGTATGCAAAGTTCTCCGCGCTCACCCACGGGCAGCATATTGCCGTCAGGATCTTTAACACAGCCTTCAGTGGAAGATATTGGCAGGCCGATGGTGCCGTTGTAGTCGGTATCAGTAATCGGGTTCATACACGCTGCCGGGCTGGTTTCTGTCAGGCCGTAGGCTTCAATCAACGGACAGCCGGTGACGGCTTTCCATTCTTCGGCGACGGCCTTTTGCACTGCCATACCGCCACCCAGGGACAGTTTCAGGCTGGAGAAATCGATCTGCGCAAACCCGGGGGTATTCAACAAGCCGTTAAAGAGTGTGTTCACGCCAGTGAACGCCGTGAATTTGTATTTGCCGAGTTCTTTGACAAACCCTTTCATATCTCGCGGGTTGAGAATCAGGATATTTTTTGCACCCAGCATGGCAAAAACGATGCAATTGGCCGTAAGTGCAAAGATGTGATAGAGCGGCAGAGCTGTAATGATGACCTCATTGCCGTGTTCCAGATCTGCCGGGTTCAACCACTCGTAACTCTGCTGCACATTCGCCACCATGTTGCCGTGCGTCAGCATTGCGCCTTTCGCGACGCCGGTGGTGCCGCCGGTGTACTGTAAAAAGGCAACGTCGTCATGACCCAGATCCACGGCGGGTGGCGCAGACAGCTGCGCGCCGGATTTCAGTATGGCATTGAATGATTGACTGTCGGGCAGCGAAAACGGCCGCACCATCTTTTTAACGTATTTAATGACCGAGTTGATCAGTAGGGACTTTGGAAAGCCGAGCATGTCACCGATACGGGTGGTGATTACCACGTCGATCGACAAATCTGCGTTTATCTCTTCCAGGGTATGGGCGAAATTTTCGACGATGATGATGCCTTTGGCACCGGAATCCTGCAGCTGATGTTTGAGCTCGCGGGCGGTATAGAGCGGGTTGGTATTCACCACTGTCAGGCCGGCCCGCAATATGCCGAACACGGCAACCGGGTATTGCAGCAGGTTGGGCATCATCACGGCAATTCGATCACCCTTGCTGAATTTGCCTGTGTTGTGCAGCCATGCGGCGAACGCGTTGGAGTAGTCGTCCAGCTCACCAAAGGTAATTTCTGCACCCATGCTGACAAAGGCGGTTTTTTCGCGATATTTGGTGGCGCTTTCCTGAAATATCTCCACAATATTCTGGTAGGCGTCCGTATCTGCGAATTCCGGTACTCCGTCCGGATAGCTATCAAGCCAAGGTTTTTCTATCATTTGTGTTACCGGTTGTACTGTGTGGCTGACGAGAATTTTGTGCAGGTGTCGGGGTTGTTATCCTCGTCGGGCAATAACAACGGTTGATGCTGAAGTTCCCTTTTGTACTGTGTTGCCGAAACCCTAACTGGCCGGAATTTCCCCCATCGCGGATGCGTCTCACTTATGAGTATATCTAAAACTGTCAGTTTCTCCGCATACCATGGTGTACAGATTAGCGCCACGCAGTTTGGGGATGATCATGCGCCACCGGTGCTGCTGTTGCACGGCGCCGGGCAAACGCGTCATTCCTGGCGGGAAACCGCCAGTCATCTGGCGGATGCGGGCTGGCGTGCCATTGCTCTGGACACCAGAGGTCATGGCAATAGTGACTGGGCGGCTGACGGAGACTACTCGATTGACTCCCTTCTCGCTGATCTACGTCTTATTGTAGAGTCTTTACGGAAAAACAGCGCGACCAAGCCAGCCGTGGTGGGGGCATCTCTCGGTGGCATTACCTCACTCATTGCGGAGGGAGAGTCAGCGCAGGGGTTGTTCAGCGCGTTGGTGCTGGTGGATATCACGCCGACAATCAGCCGCAAGGGGGTTGAGAAAATTCTTGAATTTATGCGTCGCCACAGTGACGGGTTTTCGAGTTTAGAAGACGTCCGCCTTGCTCTGGCCGCCTATCAGCCACATCGCAAAGTGCGTGATAACGGCACAACAGGGCTGGAAAAAAATCTACGACGCGGCCCGGATGATCGATTCTACTGGCACTGGGATCCAAAGCTGCTCGATCACGTGAGTCGGTTCGATACTGAATTAGTGCAGCGTCAACAACAGGCTTGCGGTGGTCTTGGGTTGCCGGTGCTGTTGGTGCACGGTCGCATGAGTGAGATAGTCAGCGATGATACTGCCCGGGAGTTCCTGCAACTTGTGCCCGGCGCGCGCTATGTTAACGTGAAGGATGCGGCGCATATGGTGGCCGGTGATGATAACGACCTGTTTTCGTCGTCAGTGATTGACTTTCTGCACGAGCAGTTGGGTGAGACCTGTCCTGCTGGCAGGTCTCAATAGAATTAATCTTGAAATTCGCGGCTTTGCTCCTAGCTTGCCGCCCCGCAGCATTTTTTATACTTTTTTCCGCTGCCGCATGAGCAGGGATCATTGCGGCCGACTTTTGGACCGCTGCGTCGAATCTGCTGAATCTTTGGTGCCTCGGCATCGACAAAATACCAGTCACCGTCCAGCTTTCTAAACAGGCTGACTTCATGATGGTTGATCGGGTTGCCTTTGGCATCATTGAATCGTGCGACAAATTCGACAGTCCCTTGCTCGTCGTTTTCTTCGCCTTGCTCAGTCGAGAGGATTTCAAGCTCCAGCCACTCTGAATTTTCAGCCCACTCGCGAGTACTGGCGATATCGATCTCGTGGCGATGATCCGGGTGATGAGTAGACTGGATGTAGTCGATATTGGCAAAGGTATGGGCGGTGTAGCGCGATCGGATTAATGCCAGCGCTGTCGGAGGTTTTTTCTTACCCTTGAGGTAGGGCGCGCAACAATCGGAAAATTCTATAGCGGAGTTGCAAGGGCACAGGCTCATTGGGTGTAGGTCTCCAAATCAGGTTTTTGTTGCATATCTGACAATCAGTTGGGCAGTTCTTCAACGTCGAGATCCAGATGCATGCTGGTCAGGGTGTTGCCGAGCAGTCCGACCAGGCCCTGACGGCGATCAATCCCGGACGTGCTGAATTCGAAAGTATACCAGCGGGCGATATTGATATGCCCTCGATCGTTGCGTTGCAGACGCATTTTATTCAATGTAACAGTTCCGTCGAGCAGCTGAACCTGACAACGCTCGCAGGCATTTCTTGACAGCGCAACGGCTTTTTCGCGGCTACGTGAGCTTGTCCACCAGAACGCGACGGCGGCGATCAGCGCTGCAAACAGTAATATGTCCATGGAATCGGTCATCGCGAGTGAAGGAGCAGGTGGCAGTTCGCGGGCACGGCTTCTTTCGTGCACCGGAGTATACTCCTGTTAGTATCCCTTATTCAGATGAACTACGGTATTGCACATGGACAAACAACAACAGACCGAACTTGAAGCTGCCGCGTTTAGACGGCTGGTGACCCATTTGCGAGAGCGCACCGATGTACAGAACATCGACTTGATGAATCTGTCTGGATTTTGCCGGAACTGTCTGTCCAAGTGGTACACGGCAGCGGCACAGGAACGAGGTGTGGATCTGGAACTGGAGCAGGCCAGAGAAATCGTTTATGGCATGCCTTATGCCGACTGGAAGCAACAGCATCAGACCGAAGCGACACAGGCGCAAAAAGATCAGTACAACGATAAACACTGATCTATGGAAGACTGAAAGCGAGTTTTTCAGGAGCACGATAGACCGTATCAGGTTGCCGCCCGATGCGACCCTGCTGGTTATCGGAGAAGTGCCGGATCGATTTACCGCCAACCTGAGGCAGTTGAGTCCGGCGTTGAAGTGTGAATCGGTTCCAGTTAAAACCGTCCTCGCCGTTACCGATTATAAGGGGCGCAACTGGCCCCTGGCGTTGGTGTTCAGTGATCCTGTCAGCACCGCCGCCGGGAAGTCCGAGACCAGAATACTTCTGTCACGGGCGCGTGACCTGATGGCGCAGCGGGTGATGCACATCAGCGTGGTGGATGAAAACCCGTCTCAATCCGCCTGGTCGTTGTCTGACAGTCTGGCACTGGGTTATCTGGCGCTCGGGAGCGGCGTTTGCGACTCGCGTGTATGCACTCTGTATGAGTTTGATATTCACTCTTATAAAGTGTCGCCCGACTGGTTAAATGCGAAGAACTGGGCTAATCCTCAGCGTTGGGATCTGCCTTTCGAAGAGTAAACGGGGGGCGCGGAAGATTGCAGATCGGCTGTGTAACTCGAATGGCAGTCATGGGTGGGGTACCCTCTCGACTTGCGCACGAGAATTACTGGGACTTTGCCCGATCGGGCGGGGGATTTCAGGCGGTCGGGTGCGTTGTCCATGATTAATCAATATGTAGAATGGCACCATTATTTGTCGCAGTGGCAATAAACTGTCAGTGATCTATCCTTCAAACGAAAATTAACGTCCTGGTTGCGGAAAACAGCATGTCTACTATGAAAATGTTGCAAGACACTTCGATGCTCGATGGTGGCAACATTGTTTACTTGGAGCAGCAATACGAAAGTTACCTGCGTGATCCAAACTCTGTCGCCGAGAGCTGGCGTCGTTACTTCGAACAACTGCCTATGGTCAACGGCCAGGCACGCGATATTCCTCATAGTGAAGTGCGTCAGCACTTCTACGATATCACCCGCAATTCGACCAGCCGCCGCCGCGGTCCGGTGGAATCGAGTTCTGCCGAGCACGAGCGCAAACAGATTCAGGTAGGCAGCCTGATTGATGCCTATCGTACCCGCGGTCACCAGCTGGCTGATATCGATCCGCTCGGGCGAATGGAGAAGATCGAAATTCGCGAGGTGCAACTGCACGAGTGCGGATTATCCGGCGCTGATTTACAAACAGAATTTCAGACCCCGGCACTGTACGGGATCGATGTTGCCACCTTAAGTGACATCGTTGCGCACCTTGAGAAAATTTATTGCGGCACGATTGGCTATGAGTACATGTACATCAACCACACGACGCAAAAGCAGTGGTTGCAGCAGAGAATTGAAAGCTACTGGGCGCAACCGGATCTCAGTGCGGATTCGCGCAAGTGGATTCTGGAGCGACTGACTGCTTCGGAGGGTATGGAGAAGTACCTGCATTCCCGATATGTGGGTCAGAAGCGCTTTTCTCTGGAAGGTGGCGAGAGCCTGATTGTGATCATGGGATCATTGGTGCAGCGTGCCAGTGCCGGAGGCTGCAAAGAGCTGGTGGTGGGCATGGCGCACCGCGGGCGGCTCAATGTGCTGGTCAATGTGCTGGGTAAAAATCCGGCAGAGCTTTTTTCCGAATTCGAAGGCAAGCAATTTGAGGGTAAAAATGACGTGGAACTGTCGTCCGGCGACGTCAAGTACCATCAGGGATTCTCGTCAGATATAAAATCCGAAGCCGGCGAGTTTATGCACTTGGCACTGGCGTTTAATCCGTCACATCTGGAGATTGTATCGCCGGTGGTCGAGGGATCGGTGCGGTCACGTCAGGATCGCTACGGTGACAGTCAGGGCGAGAATGTTATCCCGGTCAGCATCCACGGAGACGCGGCCTTCGCAGGTCAGGGCGTGGTGATGGAAACGTTCAACATGGCGGACTCCCGTGGCTTTTCAACAAAAGGCACCATCCACATCGTTGTTAATAACCAGGTGGGTTTTACCACCAGCAATACCGCTGATGCGCGTTCCACCCTGTACGCGACCGATGTCGCTAAAATGATTAACGCGCCGATTTTCCACGTTAATGGCGATGATCCCGAGGCGGTATTATTTGTCAGTCAACTGGCGCTCGATTTTCGCAATGAGTTCCACAAAGATGTTGTAATCGATCTGGTCTGCTATCGCCGTCATGGCCATAACGAAGCAGACGAGCCCTCAGCGACGCAGCCAATGATGTACCAAACCATCAAGGCGTTGCCAACCACGCGCCAACTCTATGCGGACAGGCTGGTGGCTGACGGGGTTGTAGAAAGTGGCTATCCCTCACAGCTGGTCGAAGACTATCGCGACAAACTAGACGCTGGCATCACAGTGGCACTTGGGGTTGCCGAAGATCCGGACTACATGGAAAAGCACCATATTGCGTGGGCCGATTATAATAAAACTGACTGGCGTGCTCCGTACGAAAGCCGCCTTTCAGTCGATACCCTGCAAACGCTGGCCAATTCGCTGACCACGTTACCTGATGGACTGGCGCTGCAATCGCGGGTTAAGAAGATTGTCGAGGATCGTCGCAAGATGACTGCCGGTGCACAGCCGATTGACTGGGGCTATGCGGAAAACCTGGCCTATGCGACCTTACTGCATCATGGGTATCCGGTTCGGTTATCCGGTCAGGACTGCGGTCGCGGTACGTTCTTTCATCGTCATGCGGTATTGCATAACCAGAACGACGGCAGCACTTATGTGCCGCTGCGTAATGTGTTTCCTGATCAACCGAACTATCTGGTGATTGACTCAGTGCTGTCGGAAGAAGCGGTGCTGGCGTTCGAGTACGGTTATGCCACGGCTGATCCCACCACCATGGTGATCTGGGAAGCGCAATTCGGTGATTTTGCCAACGGCGCGCAAGTGGTGATTGATCAGTTCATCAGCTCAGGTGAAACCAAATGGGGTCGTTTGTGCGGTATTGCGCTGTTTTTACCGCATGGCTACGAAGGTCAGGGGCCGGAGCATTCGTCGGCTCGTCTGGAGCGTTTTCTACAGCTGTGTGCCGAAGACAATATGCAGGTTTGTGTACCCAGCACGCCAGCGCAGGCCTACCACATGATTCGTCGCCAGATGTTGCGACCAATGCGGCGCCCGTTAATCGTTATGACCCCGAAAAGTCTCTTGCGGCATCGATTGGCGGTGTCGACACTGGAAGATCTGGCCGATGGTACTTTTCAGCCAGTGCTCAAAGAGATCGACGCGATTGATCCTGCGCAGGTAGAGCGACTGGTGTTTTGTTCCGGAAAAGTCTACTACGATCTCCTGCAAAAACGCCGTGAGGCTGAATTGGGCAATGTGGCAATTGTCAGAGTAGAGCAGTTGTATCCGTTTCCGTACACCGAATTGCAGGAAGCCATTGCCATGTATCCGAATGCAAAGCGAGTGGTGTGGTGTCAGGAAGAGCCACGCAATCAGGGCGCATGGAGAGCAACCCGACATCGCATTGAGCGCGTGTTGGGAGATGGACAGGAGCTGGAATTTTCCGGTCGCCCACCGTCAGCGTCGCCGGCGGTCGGTTACGCAAATCAGCATATTAAAGAGCAGACACTATTGGTCGTGGAAGCGTTGGCAATTGAACCGAACAGCCAACATCCTGTTGCCTGACGTGCCCGCTGACAAACAACAACCCTAAAGAAACAGGTTTCAAGAAATCTAATGAGTACACAGATAAAGGTACCCGTACTTCCGGAATCCGTTGCAGATGCGACGATACTGACCTGGCAGAAAAAACCAGGCGATGCGGTAAAGCGCGATGAAGTGCTGGTTGAGGTCGAAACCGACAAGGTGGTGCTTGAGGTGCCAGCGCCGGCCGACGGTGTGCTGGCGACGATAATCGCTGATGAAGGCGCGGTCGTTACCGCCGAGGAAATTCTCGGCACCATGGACGCGGGTGCAGTTGCCGCAGAACCGGCAGCGGCAACCGCAGCGGTGAGCGCGGTGGAATCATCGCCTACCGGTGGTGCCACCAGCCCGTCTGTGCGACAAATGCTTGCAGAGAATAATCTGACCAGTGATCAGGTCGCCGGGTCAGGCAAGAACGGCCGCATCACCAAATCCGATGTTGCCAGTCATGCCGGCGGCACGGCCTCGGTGGCACCGGTGGCGGCACCACCAGCCGCCGCATCCGTGAGTCCGGCGATTGCAGCAGTACCATCGCAGCCACCGGTCGCCGTCGGTGACCGCAGTGAGCGGCGGGTGCCAATGAGCCGCCTGCGAGCGCGTATTGCCGAACGACTTCTGCAGGCGTCGCAGTCTACGGCCATGCTCACAACATTTAATGAAGTCAACATGCAGCCTATAAAAGACTTGCGGGCGCAGTATAAAGACCACTTTGAAAAGGCCCATGGTGTTCGTCTCGGCTTTATGTCTATCTTTGTCAAGGCAGCAACCGAAGCTCTTAAGCGTTTCCCGGACATCAACGCGTCACTGGACGGCGATGATGTGGTGTATCACGGGTATTGTGACGTTGGCATTGCGGTGTCATCGGATCGTGGTTTGGTGGTACCGGTGATACGCGATGCCGAGCATCTGTCACTGGCTGGCATTGAAGGGCAGATCGGTGAATACGCAGGCCGTGCCAAAGAAGGCAAGCTGGGTATGGATGACCTCACCGGTGGTACATTTACAATAACCAACGGCGGTGTGTTCGGGTCGTTGATGTCAACACCGATTCTGAATCCGCCACAAAGTGCCATTCTGGGAATGCACTCCATTCAGGAGCGTCCTATCGCACTGAACGGAGAAGTCGTGATTCGCCCAATGATGTACATCGCACTGTCTTATGATCATCGTATCGTCGATGGCCAGGGTGCGGTGACGTTCTTAAAAACTATTAAAGAGCTAGTTGAAGAGCCAGCCAAGATTCTGCTCGACATCTAGTCAGTGAGTTAAAGGTTCGGGGTGGACTCTTGCCCCGAACTACTCATGTAAGTCTCTACGCGACGACGACTGGGATATACTCGCATATTGCGCGCAATCCGGTCAGGTCGGCCGTGACTGTTTCTGGTGTGTGATTCTATCGCCAGGTCCTGCATTGCCGGTCTCGCAGTCAAATATACTTAACACCCGTTATTTCAAGTGCCGGCGACTGGTGTCGTGGCGCTATGATCAAGGAGCATACTTATGTCTGAACAATACGATGTTATCGTTTTAGGGGGTGGCCCTGCCGGCTACGTCGCAGCAATAAGAAGCGCTCAGCTTGGTTTAAAAACCGCCTGTGTTGAGCAGTGGATTAACAAGCAGGGAAAACCTGCACTGGGTGGTACCTGCCTCAATGTCGGTTGCATACCCTCTAAAGCCCTGCTGGAAAGCAGCCAGATTTATGCCGACACAGCACGTGGTCTGACGGAGCATGGTATAGAGGTCAGCGGGGTGCGCGCTGACGTGGCAAAGATGGTGTCCGGCAAGGACAAAATCGTTCAGGAACTCACCGGTGGTATCGAGCATCTTTTCCGTGCCAACAAAATAGACTGGATAAAGGGCTGTGGATCACTGCTGTCTGAACGGCGGATTGAAGTCACCGATGCAGACGCCGCGAAAAGTACCTATCAGGCTGCCAATGTAATACTGGCCACGGGCTCACGCCCGATCGAGATTGGTGCCGTACCACTGCACAGCGATCGCATTGTGGATTCCGCCGGCGCGCTCGATTGGGAATCGGTGCCCGAAAAACTGTGCGTGATCGGTGCAGGGGTTATTGGCCTTGAACTTGGCAGTGTCTGGCGTCGACTGGGTTCTGAAGTGGTGGTACTCGAGGCGCAGGATATGTTTTTACCGATGGTCGATCAGCAGATCGCCAAGGATGCTTTGCGTCAATTTACCCGCCAGGGGCTCGACATAAAACTGGGTGCCCGGGTCATGGCATCAGAGGTCAATGACGGGGTTAAATTGCAGTACACCGATAAAGATGGTGAGCAGCAATTACAGGTAGACCGAGTGATTGTCGCAGTCGGGCGCCGCCCCAACATTGATCAACTGACCTCGCCTGAAACCGATTTACTGATCGATGAGCGCGGCCTTGTTCATGTGAATGAAGTGTGTGAAACCAACTTGCCGGGGGTCTGGGCGATTGGCGATCTGGTGCGTGGACCGATGCTGGCGCACAAAGGCTCAGAAGAAGGTGTTGCTGTTGCTGAGCGAATTGCCGGCCATCATTGTCATTTAAACTATGATGCGATTCCCTCAGTGATTTACACGCACCCGGAAATATCCTGGGTCGGTAAAACCGAAGAACAGCTGAAAGAAGAAGGCCGGGATTACAACAGTGGCGTCTTCCCGTTTGCCGCCAGCGGTCGAGCCAAAGCCATGCGCGACACCGGAGGTATGGTGAAGATACTGGCCGATGCTCATACTGATGAAGTGCTGGGCATGCATATTATTGGTGGTCATAGTTCGGAATTGATCGGACACGGTGTAATGGCGATGGAATTTGAAGGCACCAGTGAAGATATTGCACGGTCGGTTTTTGCACATCCGACATTGTCCGAAGCCATTCACGAAGCCGCATTGGCGGTGGATAATCGTGCCATACACATTCCCAACAAAAAGCGCTCTTGAGGGGTTGATCCAGAGCCGCACTGCGGCCTGACCGTCCCTTCCTGTGACTACGCAGCGCATCGATGTATTTGATGCGCTGCGCGCGGTTTTAAGTTGCCTTGTGCGTGAAGCCGTCACACAGCGCATCGGCTGAGCCGGCATCCGGCGGCCGAACTCCTGACACTAAGCAGTGTGTCAGTCGGGCGTCTTGTGATCGTTGCATGGCGTCAACATCCCAAAACTCTGAATAGACGCTGCAGTGACAGTGCTCACTATTCCGCTACCCGGCTGTCGGCCTGCTTATCAGGAATGTGACAGAATCGGGCTGTTTCGCTGATTTGGCGCTCAAAATCACCTGGATCAGGAAGTAACTTTATTAGCCATTACGCAGATTTATGATCTCACTACTCGCTGGTATGGATCGTGATAACACCGAC
>CALKXD010000116.1 GCA_938003855.1 uncultured Granulosicoccaceae bacterium
ATCTTCACAGTATTCTAAGAAATCCGCACCGGTCAGAGGTCGGCTGAAAAAGTAGCCCTGCACCACATCGCAACCAATGTGTCGGATGTGATCAAGTTGCGCTTGAGTCTCGACACCCTCTGCAACCAAGGTCAACCCCAAATCCCGAGACAAAGATGCAATTGCGTTGACCACAGGCGAGGACTGTGAATCTTCGTCGATTTGCATGACAAATGAGCGATCAATCTTGAGTTCGTCAAACGGCAGTGCCTGCAAGTATTGAAGTGACGAATAGCCCGTACCAAAATCATCTATCGACAATTCGAATCCGACGCTCTTTATCCGATTGAGCAATGCCAAGCTCTGCTCAAGGCTGTCCATCATCAAGCTCTCTGTGATTTCAAGTTTGATGCGACGAGGGTCAACGCCGTGTCGTCCGAGAATGGCTTGGAGGCTCTCGACGAAATCACTGCTGTGCAATTGTTTTATCGACACGTTGACAGCTATTTGCAACCCAGGTACGCGCGATTCCACTTGATCGAGAAATTCACAGACACTTTCGATCACCCAGGCACCTAGGGACACAACCATGCCTGTCTCTTCAGCCACTTCGATAAACTTGCCAGGCGGAATTGCCCCCATCTTGCCGTGGTTCCAACGCATCAACGCCTCTGCGCCAAGAGTCTTACCAGTGCGCGCGCACACTTTGGGTTGATACACAAGGTAGAGTTCATTTCGGTCTATTGCGCTGTTCAATCCGTCTTCAATCAGCAGCTTCTCGCGTGCAGCGATGTTCATGTCATTGGAATAGAATCCAATTGACTGATCGCCGGTGCTGCTCTTGACATGGTGTGCCGCGATTTCGGCTTTACGCACCAAGTCTTGCCCTTTGAGACCGTCATCGGGAAACACCGCTATGCCAATGGTGCATTTTTGGTAGTGCTTCTCGCCAGCTACTTCAAAAGGTGTGACATTGTTTGCGCTGATCAAGCGCTTTGCAATCTGGGCCACATCCTCTGCCGCGGCGATATCTGAAACAAGCAAGCAAAATGTGTCACCACCAAACCGACAGACGTTGGTTCGATAGGCTTCAGGCACTTTGTGACCGACAATGTCCGTGTCGCGGGACAAACCGTACAGTCTCGCAGCAAAGTCTGAGAGCAATTTATCGCCAAAAGCCGGTCCGTGAGAATCGTTGACGCGGCGGAACCGATCAAGATCGATGTACAACAGCGCGCAGCGCTTGCGCTTTGACAAATGATGTTCGAGAGCCCGCTCCATTTTCTCGTGGAACAATGATTTATTTGGCAGACCCGTGAGGCCGTCGATGTAGGCCAACTGGTGCTGAAAGGCTTTGACCACCAAGATATTGCGAAGCCGAAGTGTAAATTCACTTTCATCTACGGGCTTGGCGAGAAAATCGGTCGCCCCGTACTCAAGCGCACGCAATTTGTTGACTGAGTCGCTGGACGAAGTCAGCACTACAACTGGTGTATGGCGAAGCTCTGCGATATTGCGCATGCTTTGAAGGACTTCAAACCCGCTCACCTCAGGCATGTTGAGATCGAGCAGCACCACGTCCGGTCGCTCTCGGGTGATGGTGTCGATCGCCAGCGTCGAGTCATCAACTGTGACAATGTTTCTGTAGCCCACATCCTCGAGGTAGGCCACAAGAATCTCAATGAGCAGCGGGTCATCATCGATAATGAGGATTTTTGCGCTCGCAACGAAGCCTTCAATCAACTCGTCGTTGATTGCATCTCGCTGCTGTGAGCCGCTCAATCCCATGAGTGGCCGCTTGGCTGGGAAGTCCGATGTCATGCCGCTTTAGTCTGAGTCCGTGTATTCACTTTCGGCGTAATGCGCTTTAGTGTCGGCAAGAGCTCTGCTGCGCTAAAAACATCTCCTGCAAGCAAATGCTGCTCGATTTCTGCTGCAACCTCAGAAATGGCCATAAATCCCATTGACCCCGACGTCCCTTTTATGCGGTGAGCGAGCATCCGTGCACTGTCTTGATCTGAATCATTGAGGTGCGCTACTAAGCTATCGACTGTATCCGCATGTTCTACAACGAACTTACTCACGATCTTGAGTATGCGTTCATTATTGGTATTCAGAGCACAAAAATCGAACGATTCGCCAGTCTCATCTTCAGCCTGCGCATCGTTCAGTGGCGAATCGGTTGAATCTTGAGTGTCAGTCGCCGCAGACGCACTGCGATTTTGCCCAGCTTGATCAGCAGCGGAGAGAAAATGACTGACTGTGAGGTACTGCTGCAGCACGCTGTTGAGCGTTGGTAGCTCGACAGGTTTGGTTAAATAGTCGGTGAAACCCGCCGCCACCACGCGTTCACGCATGCCCTTCATGGCGTCAGCAGTGAGCGCGACAATGGGGAGCTCGTGCCCCGCGTCACGTGCCTTCTTTACAAATCCGTAGCCATCCAACTCTGGCATTTGCAAGTCGCTGAGCACAATTTCGTATTCGTGGTTTTCAACCGCCTCAAAGGCGAGCTGACCGTTTTCAACAGTGGTGACGTTCAATCCTCGTTCTTCGAGCAAAACCGTCAGTAATGTGCGGTTCTCTTCTGCGTCATCGGCAACCAAGACAGGCTGACCCGAGAACACTGGCAGCGACGCGGCGTCTGCTGCCGCTTTGAGTGCCGCCTCGCGCACAGCTTCTAAGTCAGTGAACGTTGAGTCACCGATTGCTTTGGCGCTGATGACGGTTGTGAACACCGAACCCTTGCCATACTCACTGCTGACCGTGATATCGCCACCCATGGCATTGGCCAAACGTTTTGAGATCGACAGCCCCAAGCCCGTTCCACCAAACCGACGCGTGGTTGAGGTGTCAGCTTGGGAGAACTCCTGGAACACACCAGCCGCTTGGTCTGGCGTCATACCGATTCCGGTGTCAGAGACATGTACCGACAGTGTCTGACCGTGCTCATCATATTCAGCGACCAACGAGACTTCGCCTTTCTCGGTGAACTTGATCGCGTTGCCAACAAGATTGGTGATGATCTGTTTGAATCGAACGGGATCAGACAACACCTCACAGGGAATCGGGGATTTGATCGATGAACTGATGCCCACAGACTTGCTGGTAGCCCTTTCACGCAGCAATTCTTCGACATCGAGCAACACCAGACACGGATTAACCGAAACGGACTCAACCTCGAGCTTGCCAGCTTCAACCTTTGACAAATCGAGGATGTCGTTGATCAGTGTCATCAAATGCAAGCCACTGCGTGTGATGGTGTCGAGGTATTGTTGATAGCGTTCATCCGTTGAGAACGCCGACGACTTCATCACATCCGCGAACCCGAGCACTGCGGTCAATGGAGTGCGAATTTCGTGACTCATATTTGACAGGAAGTCTGATTTCGCCTGGCTTGCAATTTCAGCGCGCGCCGTTTGTTCACGCAATTCGCCCTGCATGCGTTCGAGTTCCGTGACATCGTTCAAGCTCACCAAGGTGCCGGAAATCGCGCCATCTTCACCAGCGATTGATGAGCAGTTAACCAAGTAGGAATTGCGTCGCCCGTCAACTGTCTGCACGCACAAACGTTCTCCAGAGCGAGGATTACGCGGATCGGCCCAAGGCAAATTCGCCGATTCAACCGCCTGTCCAGATTCGTCTTGCCAACCGATTTCCGTTGAAGATCGGCCATAGAGTTTTTCTGACGCCAAACCGATGATGCTCTCAAGGCTTTGATTCACCATGCGAATCTCGCCCTTGTTATCGAGCAACATCAGACACTCTACCAGCGCGTCGAAGGTGCTCTGTACACGCTCGGGTATGGCTTGGCTTGGGTCCAGTTGTTTGAGTACACGACCTAAGAACCAGTAAAAGATAAGGAAACACAAACCTGAGAGCGCGACGACTTGTGCTTGGACATAACTGACTTTGAATGCACCGGAGACACTGAATGCCAGCGGTTGATATTCGAGCTCGACAACGCCCCAACTGCTGCCGCCGTTGTACACAGCACGCGCAAGACTGTCGAGACCCGTGGATCCCAGTGATTCCGGGTTATAGAGGACTTGGCGCTCTCCCTGACGAACCAGGGCCACGCGTGGCTGTGGGTTCTCAGCCTCAACAAGCGACAGAACCAAGGGCTTAATTTCAGCGTAGCGGTTAGAGGCTACCAACACTGACAAAGACGTAGACAAGTTGTCAGCCAATGACGCCATGGCACCTGTTTGATCGGCCTGGCGATCAGGCAACACTTTAAAGGCAAGCCCAATCACAAGTAAGGACGTCACGATGGACGATAATGCCAAGGCGATGTAAAAGCGCGTACTCAAACGTGGAAAACGCATAACTCAGTCTCGCTCAGTCAGTTCAGACAACGACTTATCTTCTGGGTCATCATCTTTTGATGCGGTGTCAGACAGTGAACCCAACACTGGCAGGGGGTCGACGTTGCGCCAGGCGGGCAACGCGGAAAGTACGGTGCTCAGTAAAAATCCACTGCGAGCGAGCCACAATAAGTAGCCAAGCGAGAAACCCGTTGCAGCGGTGGCGGTGGTCACAGCAGGCGTAATGTTGCGCGCGCCCTCAACTTCAGTCAGCGAGGATTGAGACCCACGGGTGGCATCCACCAACGCCGCAGATTCAGGTACGTTGGCACTGTCCAGTAAATTACTCAAAGACAAGCCGTCAACTGCGCCAATTCGCAACACCGATTGATTTGAACCGCCGCCCAGCAGGGATTCCCGACTGGCACCGGCGGCGTCACCAAGCAAACCGTCAACATCCACATCCACACGGCCATCTGAGCCATTCGCGCTACCAACGTGGCCCCACAGTGCAAGCAGCTCTCCCGCGATGGCGTCCGATGTGTCTGACGATTCGGATTCGGCGGTCTGTGGACTCTCAGGCTCTTCTTCAGCTTCCGTCTCTAACGTTCCTGGAGTGACTTCGTCTTCTGTTTCTGATTCAGGCGTTGTGTCTGGGGTTGTTGTCTGTGTTGTTGTGGTTGTCGTGGTGTTTCCACCAGATGTGTCATTTGCTAGAACCACAATTTCGAACCGTCTTTGGACAGATTGACCTGCATCATCTGTCACCCGCACGACAATGGAATGTGTCCCGACGTCCGCAGTCGATGCATTGATTTCCAACTCACCAGTTGCAGTGTTGAGCTCAAAAAAGCTCTCATCGCCGGAACGAATCTCGTAACTGAGATCACCGTCATCAGAGAAGTAACTTGACAGATCACTGGAATCTGCCACGCCCTCGTGAAACTGAATCTCCCGATTTCCACCTAGAAAAACTGGCGGTTTGTTCTCTTCACCGATCTCTACGTTGACCGTGCCTGTGGTGCTGTTACCACCACTGTCAATGACGGTATAGCTAAAGCTGTCCGCACCAGACTGCACACCATCGTGCCGGTATTCAAATGTGCCATCGGGATTGATCGTCACGTTACCTTTGCTCGGTGCTGTGGCAAGGCTCGCTGTAAAGGTATCTGAGGCATCAGCGTCAGTGTCATTGTGCAGCAGCGTGATCTGCCCACCTACTAGCTGGTTCTGTTGTTCACCAAACTCGAGCTGTATTTGATCGTCTCCGACAACGGGCGCATTGTCGTTTACGGGATTGATCGTGATTCTTACAACACCTAATGACGCGGATTGCTCTCCGTGTTCATCAACAATGTTGTAGCGAAACTCATCGTATAAAGTCTCGCTACCATCGTGTGTATAAGTGAAGCTACCGTCTGGCAAAACATTCATGGTGCCGTTGAGGGGTATACTGCCATTGCTCACGGAGACTGCATCACCGTCAGGGTCACTGTCGTTAAAAAGCAGGCTTGCATTACCGTTGTCTGTCACAGCAACAGAGGCACCTTCATCAACAGTCAAGGCGTCATCGAAGGCTATTGGTGAGTTGTTGGCCAATATCGACACCAGCACATCCACCTCACTCCACTGTCCTGCGTCGTCTGTCACCCTGTAGCGGAAACTATCAGAGCCGCTACCTGCTGATTGGAGGTGTTGGTAGGAGAAAGTACCGTCTGCATTGAGACTGACAGTACCTTTGCTCGCATCGTTAATTAGGCTCGCACTCAGGATATCTCCCGTATCGCCATCAATGTCATTGGCGAGCAAGCTTGTCGCACCACTGTCCAGTACTGAAGTGCTTTGGTCAAAATCGACTGTCAGAGAGTCAGCCACAGCCACCGGCACGTAATCATTGTCAGGCGTGATTGTGATGAAAACAGTGGCAGGCGCCGCTGAGGTCTCGTTAAACTCGTCTTCAATGATGTAACTAAATTGATCGCTGAAATTCTCACTGCCATCATGGGTGTAGCTGAAAGTGCCATCATTGTTGATTGAAACAGATCCATGTGACGGTGGCGTAAAGCTGTTGAGAGACAGACTTTGATTGTTTTGATCCGTGTCATTGTCAAACAGGCTTGTCTCGCCAGTCGCCGTCGACGTAATGGTTCCTCCCTCAACAACAGACAAGGTGTCATTCACTGCAACAGGCGCATAGTTAGGACCGATAGTCACAAAGACTTCCGACCTCTCTGTGTTCCCCGCTGCATCGGAGACTTCAAATATGAAGCTCGCGGGATCGGTTCGTTGCGGGAGATCGTCATAGACCAAGAACGTGCCGTCCGGGTTTATGTCGACGTCTATCCAACCTGAACTTGTGATATACGACGCCGTCAGTGTATCCCCAACGTCATCGTCGGTTGCGAGACTCAGGACTGAGGTTGATCCACCGTCTAGAGTGTCCTGTGTACCACCGAGCTCGATGTACAAGCTGCCAGTAGCCACAACAGGACTGTTGTCGTTGACTGGCAAGATGTTAATAGAAACCGTTGTCGGGGCAGAGACGTTGTTGTATTCATCCACAACAGAATAAGTAAAGGAATCGGTAAAATTCTCAGACCCGTCGTGGGTGTAACTGAAGGTGCCATCTGTTTGCAGCGAGAGCGAGCCGTAAACCGGATTTGAGAAACTCGCGAGATCAAAATCATCGTTCTCAATGTCCGTGTCGTTCGCAAAGAGGCTGGCATTGCCAGCAACAGTCTGAGAAACCGCCCCCCCCTCAAACACCGACAACGAATCAGCGTTTGCGGTTGGCGCTGTACCAACTGCGACGTTAGACGCGTCCAGCGTAACGGTGCCTTCACTGACATTGGTCCACAAAACAACCGAACCGTCTGTGTACGACGATGTGAGCGTGTATTCAAAACTGTCTGACGTCTGTGTTGGGTTAGTCTGGTAGTAATTGAAACTGCCATCTGGGTTTACCACTGCCGTGCCATAGTTTGCCTGATCGGCCAATGACCAGCTGTGCGATACCGTCGCACTGGTGTTTAGGGTGTCGTTGACGCCAAGTGAATCAACACCCAGTGTCGCAGAGGACACAGTGCCATCGGTCTCCAGAGTGTAATTGTCATCAACGGCAACAGATTGCGTGTCGTTGAAGCGAAAAAACGACACGCTGCTATCGGCGTCGTTCACCGCAGGCGAATCGGTTCCAAGCCCATAGAGATCCCGCACATAGAGGTTGCGCAAGGTGCCATCAAAGGGACGGTTTATTGATGCACTGTAGATGTCGTTGCCAACGCGAAAATCACTGCCGCCATAAGACGCACCACTTGCATCGAGCTGATCGACAATTACCCCATCAAGGGACAGTGATGCAAGCTCGTCTTCATCAACCGTGAGTGTGATCGTGTGCCAACCGGATAAATAGCTCGCGTCGAGCTCGTGAAACAACAATGAGTCAGAAAAAAAGAGATCGATTGAGTTATTCGGCAAATACGCTGTCCCACCCGGCAAGCCCATGTGTGCAATGAGGTAGGGATCACCGCCAATGTAATCTGTGTAAACCGTGACAGAACCTGCATCTGCCACAGCACCAAGGCTGTAAATGATGCTTGAATGGGTTGTGGTATAGGTGTCTGCATTAACTTCAATTTCAATTTCAAACTGACTGGGCAGATTAAAGGCCCCGTAATCCAGTCCGTTCTCAGCTGTCGTAAATGCCGCGCCTGATCCGTCTTCTTGCAGTGTTGCCACACCGTCAATTGGGGCACCAATTCCCGTGAGCTCATCGGTCGACGTGACCAAAGGGGCTGCAAACACGTAACTTGAGTCTAGCTCTCGCACGGTGACGGCAGCGGTGTCCAACAGATTGGCATTGGTAATACCGCTGGTGTCTGTGTACTCAAGCTCACCTTCAGCTATGAGCTCAAGTGTGCCATTGAGGGGTTGATCAAACCCTGTAATGACGAGGGTGTCACCGTCAGGGTCTGAGTCGTTACTGAGTAACGTTGTGGTATTAACGGTCGCACTGTTTCCGGTATATGTCACGGCATCGGGTATCAACACAGCCGGCGTATTGGGCTGAGCGATATCTAAGTGCACGCGGACCCAACTGTTGTTACTGTTGCCTGCAAAGCTGTGTTGAAACCGCGACGTATCAACCAGGTCGCCAGAGCCGTCATGCTGGTATTGCAGCTGACCTGTCAAAACTTCCGTTTCTGTTACGACGTCGTCTTGCCCCAAGGGCGTGCCATTGAGCAAGAATTGTCCATGAGCTGGCATATCCCGCAGGATCCAGCCGTCCAGATTGACTTCAGAGTCGAAGTCATCGATGACTCTCAAGCCACCATGAGATACGTCAAAGCGGAGGTCGATGGTGGACCCATCGTCAGTGCCAAACGGCTTCACAACAGTGTCGTCAAAGCCCACAGCATCAATGTCTGTAAGACCGAAGACATCAGCTGAATACAGCAGACGCGATTCGAGTACTTCGAGTGTGGGAGCCTTAGACGTCACGACCGAACTCTCTGCTAGTGAAATTGCACTTGGCAACGAACGCCGCCTGGCAACGCCAGATCCGGATTTGGAATCACCAGTCGCACACCAAAGGTGTTACTCGCAGCATCGGCGACGCTGTCTGTTGAATCCACTGTGGCGTCAATCCGCTGCGAACGGGATCCAAGCTCAATGTCGACAGTGGCCGCCGTGCCTGCTTCCACCTGATCTCTGTAAGACAAAGGCGCAATGACCGTGACATGTAAGGGATCGAGTTGCGCTATTTGGACAATTGGCTGAGCCTCTAAGTATTCGCCGTCGTTCTTATAACGTTCAACCACAACACCGCCAATTGGACTTTGCACTGTGCGCCTTGCAAGAGCGGCTCGTGCGCGATCGAGCTCCAGTACCGCTCTCGTATCGCTCTCTTGCTGTTCTTGCAGCTGCAACACCGCAATCTCGTATTCTGTCTCGATCTTATCCAGTTGTTGTTTCGATACAGAAGACGTTTTAACCAATGTTCGGTTGCGCTCCAGTGTCCGCAATCCGTAATCGACACTCCGGCGCCGAAGCTCACGTTGCGCTGAGGCACTGACCGCGTGCTCGGCGAGATTAACGGCCGATCGCTCTAATTGGCTTTCAAGCATGGCAATGAAATCACCTTCATTGACCACGTCGTTGCGATCAACAAAAACAGAGTCAAGTTGCCCAGGCTCTGGTGCACTCAGATTGACGACCATACTTGGCTCAACGAGACAATCGAGAGCATGGTTTTCAAGTGAATTGGCAAAAACCGGCGTCGCCGTCGACAAAGGCAACAACAGGCACATCAGTGAAGTGCGAGACAATGCGAATTTCATCATTCTTTGACCTTAGCTAGCTTCTGTATTTGAAAAATGTATTGCGCAATGCAAACACCATCTGCGTTGCGACTGGTTGCTTCGACAAGGTGTATCGCACCAGCACACGTTGTCCCACCCGCACTGAAGGCAGTGCGTTTGGCGGAATTTCCAAGCGTGAATTGAAGTACGACTCACCTTCAATTCGCGGTGCAAACGTGTCATCAATGACAATATCGCCACCACCCAGCCGAGTGAGCGCCAAGTCCGTATGATCAATATGGTCAACGCGATTGGTTGCCAGGCTTTTGGCTATGACGGGTTCGCTTGAGAGATCCATTGGCATCACAGCTATGTCTGCTGGACTGGAAAACAGCTTCGCCGCAAGCTGCTGATCAACCAGCACATGCACTTCGGGGTTCGCGTGCGGCAAAATCAATCCAAGTGTTTGCCCGCCAGTCACCCATGTGCCGTTAGTCTCGGCACTGCGTTCGAGGCTGACGATGCCATCACGCGCTGCGTGTATCCGGAGATTCGCCTGTTGTTCACGCAATCGCGCCAATTCCAGTTGTGCGGTGTCCACGGCCGCTTCTAGCTTCGCGCGCTCTGTGGCGCGCTCCCTTGTGCTGTTAAACACGGAGGCGGCCAGTTTGTTTTGGTGGCGCTTAAGTACAACTTCATGCACCTCTAGCGAATGCTCTACCTCTGGTGCGGCCAAGACCGCAAGTAAGTCACCTGCGGCAACGGCGTCTCCACTTTCGACATACCATGCCACTGCACCTGCCGCGTCAGTGGTGATCGGAGTACTGTTATCAAAGGCTAGGAGGCCGTCAATTGTGCGAGTTTGTGGCAGTGGAAGCGCCAATATCAAACCCGATATCACAGCAATCGTGAGCACCGCGCGACACTGCCTGTGGCTGCCCGGAAATAACTCGGTGCGGCGACGAAACGTGTCTCTTGCCAACACCCACAGCGGCAGAACCACCGCTGAAAAAACCAACAAACAGGCCAATGCTGAACCAACAAATGGAATATCGCGAATGAACCACACACATATTCCCAGCACGACAAAAAGACGAAAAATAAGCGCGGCTAAACCGTAAATGGCGTAGGTCTTCCATCTCGGTTGCAACGGGCACTGCTGCGATTGAGCACCGAAAAACAACCACATCAATTGCTTCAGCGTTTGTGAGGCGTTGCTGTAGAGGTTTGTGGTGTTGAGCAGATCTTGTAATACGTGGTAACCATCAAACTTCATCAATGGGTTTACATTAATCAAAACACTCGACACGCACGCCACTAACACAGCCGCAGTGAGCAGCGCTTTGAGATTGCCATCTGTTGTGAACTGCCAGATCCAGAGACAAAGGCACGCGACCGCCAACTCAGCCAAAACGCCCGCAAGCGAAACAAACACGCGTTGTGTTCGGCTGGACAGCCGCCAGCAGTCACTGGCGTCGACAAATGGCAGCGGCATAAAAAACAAAAATGTGATGCCGCATCGCTGCACCTTGCCGCCGAAGTGTCTCAATACGGCGGCGTGTGCAAATTCGTGTAACACCTTCAAGAGTGGCCATACAACTAGCATTGCCAGGATCAAATGCACGGCTGGCAACTCAACTGCGACGTAGTGCGACATCGCCGCCCAGTGGTTGAGCAACAGCCACGGCAATAACACCAGTGTCAGCATCACAGCGACTGTCACAGCAGTCCAACGGCGCTCTGTGTCGGGTGGGCTTATGCGATCCAGCACCGCTGTTGGGTTTCCGAGATCGATTCGAATGCAAAACGGATTGAGCCAGCGCTTAACGCTATTAGCAGTACCTGAGGCACTCGATGCACAGGCAATTGACGCACTGTCTGGATCTTGAGGAACCAACATCCCCGCCTGCCGAAAGTCACGGCAAATGTCACTGACTCGTTCCACGGTTAATGCAGATTCACTTCTGTGAATTTGTCGATAGACCTCGGCCAGCGTGACAGGCAACTCAAAAGCCCGTAAAACCAAAACCGCGTCTTGGCAAAGCCGCACACGGCGATCGGTCACGGAATCGTGTGCGATGTACCGATTTTCATCGGGTAACGGCTCAAGTCGCCAGTGTGAACTCTGGCGCCACAATCGCGGCTGTGATGAGTGGCATGCCGACATCACATCAATCCCAGGCGCCATGCCAAGAGCCAGATCACATCACGTATCCGGCGCGTCCAAGCCGACAAGAGTGTGACTGTTCCACTGTGTAGCCGGGCGTAGCCGGTCATGCCAGGCATCACGTCAGACGGTAGCTGGTCGACATTTGCGTCAACCATGAAAACATTGCTCTCGCTGTGTACCGTGGCTTTTGGTGCAATCCGCTCTACATTGAGCGCAAACACAGATTCAGGCTTGGCCGCCAGAACCAGCTCGCCTTTTAAACCACCTTGGACCAGGTCTATATCAGTGTCAGGTACGCGAATCTCAACACTGAAGTTATCGAGGCTGGCGGTCTCAAAAAGTGGCTCACCCTGCTCTACCGACGTTCCCAATCTTTGCGACAACTCACTCGATGACACGACTGCATTGCGGCTCGACAACAACACACTGCGCTCGATTTCTGCGTCTGTGAACGCAAGCTCCGCTTCGATCTCGGCACGTTGCGCTCTGTGTAAATTTGTGAGATTGCGGTCTCCTTCGGCAAGTGACGCATGGTACTCAGCGTCCACTTTTGCAATTTGTGCGAGCCACTTTTCCCGTTGAATTTTTAGATCATCAGTGTTCAAGACAGCCAACACCGTCCCGCTGTCCACGGTATCACCTGCTTTGACGGCAATTGACTCTATGATGCCGTTGCGCGGCGCACTGATTACCTGCCTTGATTGACCAACCAACTCAGCCGGTGCTGTCACTATCCGGGGGACGTGGTAGGTATTGGCAAACACCAACAAGCCTATCGCTGCAATGACAACCAAGACTTTGAATTTGGCAGAACGAATTGCCGGCAGCAGCCGCGATAATTTCGCTCGTCGGCTCAGTGCTGACCACACAGACTGCGAGCGCTGATTGTGCCAGGCGAGCGTAGGCGCGATTTCACGCAAGATGCTCATTATCTGGCGAAAGTCTATGGCGGACGTGACCTGATGAGAATCCGATTCGGCAACCAGCACGGCTGCCTGTTCTCCTGCGAGCGCCGTCAACCCAAAGCTTGCGAGACACTTGCCACCGTGGTTCTGCAGATGTCGCGCATGTTCACGGTGTGTAAACGATGAATCCTGCTCACCGAGGGTGTAGATCATCACGCCGGTTGTGCGCTGTTGTTGCGCTCTGAATTCACGGGCCACACGCTCTAGGCTGCGCTGCCAAGGGGTTCTAAGCGCTGGCAATTGAGCACCGTCAACGGCGCGAAGCGCGAGCTTTGAACGGCCCACTGAAGCGAAGTAGCTCAGCCGCCAGCCGGGCATCAGTTGCGCAAACACATCCACGACTAACTGCGCTGCATGCTGCTCTGAAGCAGCTTGGTCTATCTGCTGGCACAAAGCACCCGCAGGCGATGACGACCTTGAGTTCTGTGCGGATATCCAGATCGCTCCGAGACGCACCAACCGTTGCGCTGCTCGCCGTATCACTACATTAGCCGCTGGTATGACACACCCAACTATCCAATCACGGCCCTTTGAGTCAGAGACCGGTACCACGAGAAGCTCAGAGGGCTTTTCACCCATTTCGATTGGTTTAATCAGTGATTTCGCGCGTACCGAAGCAAGTAGCAAGGGGGCCTTTGGCAACACCTGCAGCCCGGAATTCGCAGCGTGAAAATGGTGTAATGTCAGTTCGTTTTTCTTGCAGGAGTAGAGTCCAACTGGCACGTCACCACCGAGCGACAGTGACATCCAACGACACCACTGCACGACGTCCACAGCATGCCTGCTCGCTCGCGATTCATCACCCACACGATCGCTTTCTTGAGTCTGGGGGTCCGGTGCATTTGCGAGGGCGTCCATCAATGCGCTGACCGATTCTTTAGGTGATTCAGCGCTGCACGGGCATTGAACGCATTGAACTTGCTCCGAGTGCGCGCAGCGGCTGAGATCAACAGCAGCAAGAAGACACTCAAGCCGTCGAAGGCTCCCGTTTGGCTGATCTTTTTCTGATGGCTTGTCACAACCCAAACCAATGAGCCGCTCACTGTATGCGTGCCATCCGTCACAGACACTGTGGAGGTCGTTGTGCCACTCTCGTCAATTGAGCCCGATATCGCACCGGTCGCGCTGTCTAGCGTCAAGCCTGCTGGTAGAGACTCAACACTGAACAGCATGCTCTCCCCGTCGGGTTCGAAGGCATTGATCTCGAAGTCAACGAATGCTTGTGAGTCAAATTCAACAGTGACCAGATCGGGCAAGATTGGAGCGCTGTTCGAAGACCGTTCTCCTGACTCAATCAAGACCGGCAATCCAACGGAAGGCGCGCCACTTTCTGAATAGGCAAACAACCAGTAGTTGCCCGGAATCAGAACATTGGGGTTTGCTGGCAAAGCCAGATCAAACACACCGTCGTCAATTTCCATCGACTCGACTGGCAACCAGCGTTGGTCGGTGTTGATCGAATGTGTCACGCTGGAGAATCGAACCATTGAGAATTGAAGGTTCTCAGGCGCATTTGGCACGCTCACATACACATTTTCACCGGCGTACAACGTACTACCAAGTGACTTTAATTCGGGCCGGGTCAGCAACGAGCCGTCGGGTGCGTAGAGGTAGGACGGCGTGAAAACCTGTGCAGTCGGGTGGTTGGCACCACAATCCCCGCACAGTCCGCCGCCGCCAGCAATGACCGTTGCATCTTGCAGCAGCATTGCCCAGGAGTGGTAATTCCGCGGGCTGCTGAGTCGATCTGCGACGCGCCATGTCTTGGTGTCAGGGTTCCAGATCTCGTTTTCAAATGCCGAGAAGCGGTCGTTGAACAAATACCCCCATGCTTCACCGCCTACCACCAACACCTCGCCATTGGGCATCACGACAGCATTGTGGTTAACGCGCGCGTGTGCCATGTCCGCAGCGTGCTCAATGGTTGGGGTCGCGCCGTTGATATCGACTGTCAAAGCGGTCTCTGTTCCGTACAACGACTGGCCAAACTCAGACACCTGAGAAGCCGTGGTCGGATCAACGCCACCTGTGATCAGGAGTTCGCCAGGGCGGTACATCACCGAAGAGCCAAATTGGCGGTTCTTCGATAGAGCAACCCCGGCGCTGTTGACTGATCCCACACCGTCGGCGTCGAACCAATTCATATTCTTGGTGGGTCCAGCGTGAAACACGCGCCCGTCTGGGGCAGCGTGCATGAAGGCATACCACTGCATTTGCGCAGCGGGCGCCGTCCAGCTTTGATTGCTTGTGTTCTGCTCAGCGTTCAAGGTGCTCATGCTTGCACCTGGTACGTCTGACCAACCCGACCCCTCGGTGTAGCGCTCAGGTGTCTCCAGCGCGCCTTTGGCAAATGTGGTCAACACATCGCCATCTGCAAGCGTGACGGCTGTGCCATACCAACGCGGATACGACATCGGTTCTGCCGATTGCCATCTGCCCGAATCGGGGTCGAAAATACTGGACTGGCGCAGTTGTGGGTTGCCGCCGGCGGCCATGATGCGGCCGTCTGCCATTTGCACTGTGCCAGCACAGAACATGTCGTGAGGCGGTGATTCCGGCTCTGTAAACACGCCTGTGTCGAGATCGTAGACAGCGGTATAGGATGAGTCTTTGTACGGAAGCTGCGTGAACGAGTCGCGCTCGTGAGACGACCAGCTCAAAAGTTTGTTGTCCGGCAGGATGGCTGCGTGCACGGGCACAAAAGGCCAGCTCAGCAGCGGCCCCCACTGTCCAACAGTTGCGGGATCAGTGTTGTCGTCGGCACGGCTGTCTAGAGACCATTGTTCATCAGTGGAACCGGTGGCCGCACGCAAGGTCAGCCCATCGCCGCGGGTGTAGCTGGCACCGACAATCACCAACACGTCACCATTAGATGCTGACTTGACCCGGTAAGAATTGCCGCCGAGGCTCTCGAGTTGCCACAGTTGGGCGTTGTCAGCAACCTCGGGTCTAAAGGCATCGCCTTGGTGGCAGTTCCAAAAGGCTAGACGGTTGGCACTGCCCGCCGGAAAAGCCTCTAGACACTTGCCATCAAATGAGCGTGAGATACGGAATTGATCGGTGTCTGGCACCTGCTCGAATCGGTACCGCGGCAACGAGGAGTTACCACAATTTTGTTGGATGGGCGTGTCGCCGTTTGCGGCTCCATAGCCATCGCTGTCAAGACAGAGATTGCTGTGATCTGAGCGCAAACGCGCGGTGAATTCACTGTGTGCAGCGGTCAATGCTGCGGTTTGAGGCACAGATGCGCCCTGTTTGCTGGTTTCGAGAGAGCCGGGCATAAATGCAAACACCAAGGCAACGCTCGCGATGCCTGCGCAACATGCGCCCAGTGGTGGCAACCACGGACTTTGTGCAAATCTCAAGACCATTACCCCCTACTCGATTCGAACCCACTTAATCTGAATTATTTAGGCCTGTGCTCACCGCAGCCTGTGGCGGTTGGCACGGCCTCCTCAACGCAACGACCAAAGACTGTTTCGGCACCAGTTAGGCAGGTGGCGACACGGATTTCGGCCCTCAATCTGGTCTATCAGCAGTTTGTGTGCCTTCGGTGTAACGGGCTTGCTCAGGTCGCCTGTCCAGTGGGCCAGAAATAGCCGTTTGTCCACTGTGCTGCGGTACCATAGGGGGCTAATTGATGGGTTGAATGCCATGCAACATTTGTATAAATCTCTTCTGAAAGAAATCGGTGAGGACCCGCAACGCGAGGGCCTTTTGGACACCCCGGAAAGGGCGTCAAAGGCCTTTCAATTCCTCACGCGCGGCTACCACCAGTCACTTGACGAAGTACTCAACGGTGCTGTGTTTGAGTCCGGTTCGGATGAGATGGTGATCGTTCGAAACATTGAGCTGTATTCACTCTGCGAACACCACCTGCTGCCATTTATCGGCAAGGCCCATGTCGCCTATCTGCCCTCGGGAAAGGTGATAGGTCTGTCTAAAATCGCGCGCATCGTCGACATGTTCGCGCGCCGGTTGCAAATCCAAGAGAATCTGACCCGTCAGATAGCCGAGGCCATAATGGACGTCACCGATGCCAAAGGGGCGGCGGTGGTGATCGAAGCCCAGCACATGTGCATGATGATGCGCGGCGTGCAAAAGCAAAATTCCACTATGACAACATCGTGCATGCTCGGACGTTTTCGTCGAGATGTGAACACCCGGCAGGAATTTTTGCAGTTGATACGCGCGTGATGCGATCGCCGTGCGCGGTTCAATCCAGCCTGCTAAAAACAGGCTGGCTCAACGCTTAGGCCGTGTCGTCGCTTTTGAGCTGACTTTGCCACAGACGCGCATAGAGCCCGTTGGCTTCGAGCAATGCATCGTGTGCGCCCTGCTCGACCACGCAGCCGCCCTCGAGCACAACAATTAAATCGGCGTCCACAATCGTCGACAACCGGTGCGCAATCACAAGGCTCGTGCAGCGCTGTTGCAGGCGTTGTAGCGCGTTGATGATCTGGCGCTCAGACTGACTGTCGAGACTGCTGGTCGCCTCGTCAAAGACCACAATAGGCGAGCCTTTGAGCAGGGCCCTGGCGATGGCAACGCGCTGTTTCTCGCCACCAGAGAGTTTCAATCCCCGCTCGCCCACTTGCGTCTCAAGCCCCGCGGGCAATGACTGCACAAAGGCATTCAGGTCTGCAGCTTCGAGCGCCGCGGTGATCTCAACGTCGTTTGCGTCCGGCTTGGCGTAAGCGAGATTCTGCCGGAGTGTGTCGTTGAACAGCACAGTGTCCTGCGGCACCAGAGCCAGGCGGGCACGCAAACTTGCAAGCGTGGCATCACTGATGTCTTGTCCATCGACTGTGATACGCCCTGACACCGGGTCAAAGAAGCGAAACAACAACCGCGAGAGCGTGGACTTACCCGCACCGGACGGCCCGACAATCGCGAGTTTCTGACCGGGTTCGAGGGTAAAACTCACATCATTTAGAACTTGTCGCTCATCGTAGCTGAATGACACCTTCTCAAAGACAACACGACCGGGCCCCTCTGCAAGCGGCGCGGCATTGGTTGACTCCGCCACGTCAGGTTTGCGTTCGAGCAATGACACCAAGCGTTCCATATTGATCAACGCATAGCGCATAGAGCGGTAGATCACACCGAGCACGTTGAGCGGGATAAAGAGCTGCAACAAGAGTGCGTTTAGCATCACAAGGTCACCGAGGCTCAGCACACCAGCGTCTACGTCTCGCACGGCCAGCAACAGCATCGCTGTCACGCCGAGACCGACAATCGCCGCCTGGCCAAAGTTCAGCAGTGCCATCGAGAGATTGGACTTCTGCGCGGCAGTCGACCAGCCGCTGAGTAGACCGTCGTAGGCCTCGCGTTCAAGACGCTCGTTACCAAAGCTCTTCACAGTCTCGTGATTGAGCAAACTGTCGATAGCGCGCCCGTTTGCCTCTGAGTCCAAGCGGTTCTGCTCTAGGCGGTAGCGCGATCGCCAATCCATGTAGCGCAGCGTGAACGCCGCGTACAGCGCGACTGCAATCAGCGTTGTCACCGCGTATCCCGGCGAAAACTGAAACAACATGATGCCAATGACCAACAGCAACTCAGCGAAGGTCGGCACGATACTGAACACCAGGTAATTGAGCAGCTCACTCAAAGACGCTGTGCCGCGCTCTAAGTCACGTGAAATTGCCCCGGTGTTTCGGCTGAGGTGAAACTGGTGGGATTGCCGGTGTAAGTGAGACAGCAAGTCCACAGACAATCGGTGCATGGCCGTGAAACGGACCCGTGCAAAGAGCACGTCTCGCAGTTCGTTAAACGCCGAGCTCGCAATCCGCAGTGCGCCGTATGCCGCCACCAAAGACAGCGGCACAATAACCAACGCGTCAGCTTCAAGGTTATCGACGATGCCCTTGAGCATCCAGGGCACAGAGACCGTTGCGAGCTTCGCCAGAAGCAAACACCCCAGCGCCAGTCCAATGCGCGCCTTGAGGCCCCAGAGGTAGCCAAGCAAGCCCGAGAGGTTGGCCAGGGCTCGCCTGACATCAATCTTCGGGTCATCAACCGGTTTGTGGCGCCCCTGCACTGTCGCACTCCGCGTTCAAACAGGCATCATGGCATTGGAATTGGGAATAACAACCCATGTGTTGCACAGTCACACGTTTGCCGAGAGATTCATTGCAGCGGCAACGCGATACAGCAACGCACGTCGAAGCGGTGATCCGCGCGAAAAGCCGTGTGAACGACCTTGGCATCAACGCTAAGCGGGTGTGTACCCTCAGGCAGTAATTGAACATAAATCTTCAATACCGCACCATCTTGTGGCGCGCAGTCACTGCTAAATGACACGCCACCCACGCTCACATTCTGCAGGTCGCCAACCAGCACGTGGCCGTCAGAATCCTGTGCCCACACGGTTCCAGCCCAGGCGATACGGAATCGCTGGCGGCGTTCTGAGAGGCTGGAAAGTGGATCGATCATTTGTGTTCGTCACAGATAGGCCCGAGTCCTGCTGAAGATTGCGGCTGTCAGGCCGAAAACCTGATGAACACCGACCACCCCTTCAGGCCCACCGTGACGCTGATCTCAATTGCCCAAGTCGGCTCCCAACTTCGCACAATCGCCGCATTGTTGTGGCTGGCGTTGGCTGCGGCGGTCAGTCCTGCGCACGCCAACACACGCGGTGCAGACACCTACCACAGCAGTTGGGAGTTTCGCGAAGAGCCTCGGCGTTGTCGGCTGCTCCACCGCGTACCGCGATTTGGAAAAGTGGTATTTGACCAGCGCGGCGACGCCCCACTGCTGTTGCAATGGCAGAGCGAGCTGCCGCTGGCCGACACCCCAATACGCGTGTCCGCTTCAGCGCCAGAGTGGCGAACCGACCTCAGCGGATTCACAATCACCCTGTTTGAGAAACCGACCGAAACACACACGGTCACAATCACCGGCCGAGACGCTGAGCGCGCCTATCAGGCCATGCAAGACGGCTATCACCTCAACGCTGATCTCGGCGTGATCGAGGGTTCAATCGCGCTGACCGCTAACGTGACGGAGTTTGGTGTGCGCGCGCGCGGCTTTCACGACTGCCAGACGCGTGCAAGCGCAGCTGAGCGTGAACGTCGCGCGAACCTCGCCGCCGAACAAGCTGCCCAGCTCGCCGCAGCCAATGCCGCACTGGTACCCATGGCCCCCAAAGTCGGCGCCATGGTCGATCCGCAAAAAACCATTCCGCCTGCGGCCAAGCTGGTGCGGGAACACATTTTCAATACCACCGATGCCGACCGGGTGTTCTTCGAGCCAGGCAGTGCAGCTCTAGACTCCGCTTCGCGCGCGCTGTTGCAACGGCATGTCGCCTCTTGGCGCGCCGGGACTAAACCCTCGCGCATTAACATCCACGGCCACGCAGACGGCGTGGGATCGGCCTACGACAATTTGCTGTTGTCAAAGCAACGCGCAGAAAGCGTCGCCCGGTTTTTACGAGCACAAGTGCCCGGATTGCGAGTCATGGTGCACCCACACGGTGAAACCCTGCCGTTGGTTCTCGCAGCCGGTGAGCACCCGCGCAACCGCCGCGTCGAGATCATCCCTGAGGAACGTGCGGACTGGCAGTGAATCTGTCAGAGAGCTCATTTGAGTTCTATCCGTTCACCAGCTTCGTCTGAGGCGTAAATCGCGTCAATTGCGCGTTGATTGCGCCAAGAACTCTGAAGACTGAAACAGCGGTTCTCGCGCCCCTGCACCGCGTCGACAAAAGCATCGCATTGCAGCGTGTAGTGGTTGTCCGAGAAACGAATCACCCGCTCACCCGATGGCGACGACAAACGCGCCACGGCATGGCCGTACCGCCCTGTATTGAATGGTGTGTCGAGGCTGATCGTGCCGGCGGTACCAGCGAAGAGCATTGATTGGTGCAAATGCATTTGACTCGAGACGTGGTAGACGAGATCAAAACCCGGAAAACGCATATCGATTGAGGCGTAGCGGTCAGTGCCAAACCTTGGATCGCGCTCCAGGGTTGCCAGTACGGATTGAGGTTCACAGTCAGTAACACGTCGTGTGGTCACAAGTGGATAGACGCCGATGTCAGGCACGGCGCCGCCGCCCAACGCGACTTGATTACGCATGTTGCCAGGGTCGTCGTTGTAATAACTGAACGCGCCAGCCACGCGTTTGAGCTCGCCAATTTCACCGTCGCGCAACCACTTGGCGACCTGTGTCCACTGCGGGTGGTAGTGCACCATGAACGCCTCAGCGACAAACACGCCTGCGGTCTGTGCCGCGGTTGTGATCGTGAGAATGTCGGCGGCGTTCAGTGCTATAGGTTTCTCGCACAACACCGCCTTGCCAGCGGCAATTGCCTCGAGTGTCCAATGCACGTGCTGTGCTGTGGTGGTGCCGATATACACACCGTCAATGGTGTCGGAGTGCAACATTGCCTCATACGAGTTAAATGCGTGCGGAATCTGAAAACGTTCGGCAAAGTCTTGGGCCTTATCACCGTCACGACTGGCCACCGCAGCCACCACACCCCGCTCAGAGGCGTGAATCGCCGGCACAACTTCTTCACGCGCAATTTTTGCCGTGGATAAAATACCCCATCGGAACACAGTGACAGCCTCATTGGTTTGACACCTCTGAGCATACGCCAATTTGCGATTTCCAATGCGCCACAAAAAAGCCCGTCACTGGACCTCAGAGACGGGCTTGAGAACTGTCAGTGGCATCAATAGCCGAGCATGTAAGTTATCCGGTCAAAGCTCTTTTTGTCAGCCGTGATTTGGGCAGCGGTTGAATCCGCGTCTCGCCAGTACACCAACGCACCGGTTTCTTGGGCAAGCGATAGCGCACGCGAAGACATCACCGTTTTCTGCGCCACCGCCACGATTTTTTCACGCACGTCCGCTGGCGTATCTTTGTGAACAAATAAGCCATTCCACAGCGCGATGTCTAGCTTGGGCAGCAGTTCCTGAACCGTGGGTGTCTCAGGTGTCACACTCAAGCGCTCGGCACCAATGGAGGCCAACACTTTGACATCGTCAAGGCACGGCCTGATCAACTGCACAGTGGTGTTGATCACATCTGCGTCTCCAGACGCCAATGTATTGCAGTCGAGCGGGTTAAACGCGGCATTCGCCGCGTAATCAAAACCCATGGAATGTGCAGCCGCCAACGTCACTTTCGTTGGAATCAACGGTGCGCCAAAGTGACCAAGGGTAACGTCGTTGTCTTGCGCGTAGGCCGCAAGTCCCGCCATATCGTCATAGGGCGCATCGGCGCCTGCAACAATGACAAAGGGATAGGTGAGGAAACTGCCCAAGGGCTCAAACGGCATCGGGTCGAGCACTGAAATGCCCATTTGATCACCGAGAACCGGTATCGCAATGATGAATGACCCGATGGTGTAGCCGTCTGCTGGAGCTGTAGCAGCCTCTATGGCGCCGGGAAAAGGACCTCTACCGCCGCCTGGCTTGTTGACCACGGCAGCAGGGACACCGTACTCAGCTTGAAAATCCTCGGCAATCATGCGCGTGAGCACATCTTCAAGATCACCCGGTGCCCACGGCACGATGAAACTCACAGGTTTCTCCGGGTATTCCGCGCGGGCTACTGTGGAGAAGACAAGTCCCGTGGCAAACGCGCTGGCAAGCAGACACGTCGTCACAGCCTGAATCGGTGATTTCATCAAAGCAATCTCGTTAGTTTGGTTCATTATATGAATCGTGGGTTCAATTTATTTGCGGTATGCCGCAAGGAATGTCAACCTATCCAACAAATTGACACCACCGAGAGTCGCACAATTTGTCCACCACAGACAAAGCGCTTAGCCTTCTGGCGCTGTTTAGTCACGTGTGCCCAGAAATTGGATTGACTGATTTGTCGAAGCAATCCGGTTTCGATAAAGCCACAACCCTACGCCACGCGCGCGCCCTGCTGCGCAGTGGACTGCTCGAACAAAATCCAGATTCTCGTCGATACCGACTCGGCGCGGAAATCTTGCGCCTAGCAAATTTGAGAGAAGGCATGTTTCCGCTTCGAACTGTCGCCCAACCGGTGGTCGAGGCGTTGGCGCAAATCACGGGTGAAACCGTGCATTTTTCTGCCCGGGCTGGCGACACACTAGGCACCGTGATCGCGCACACCTCGGCAAAGACCGTTCGCATTGTGGTAGAGCCGGGCTTGCTATTACCGTGGCACGCCACGGCTTCAGGGCTGGCATTTCTCTCACAATTATCTAGCAAGGAAGGCGAGCGTTTGGTCGAGCTCAGTGTCGCGAGCCACCCATCGCTCGCTCAGCCCGACGCCAGCTTTGTAAAAGACGCTATTCAATTGGCAAGCGTCAGAGGATTCGCTGTGTGCGCTGATCGCCTAGAACGCGGTGTTGCTGGGGTCGCATCAGTGGTTTTCGACAGCAGCGGTGCTCCTATAGGCACGCTGGCGGTGGCACTGGCAAGTGCCCAATTTGATCGCTTCAAAGAACAATCTATTGCAGAACACGTGGTTGAAGCCACCACGGACCTCAGTATCAAGCTCGGTGCGAGCCCGCAACACACAGCAAAGCGATTACGCGCTGGTGTCGCGGTATGACAGGCACGGCTCTCGTTCTTGATTTTGGCGGTGTCGTCTCGCGCACACTGTTTGAGACTCACGAGGAAAACGAGCGTGCCCTGGGTGTAGTGCCTGGCAGCTTGAGCTGGCGTGGACCTTTTGATCCCGACAGCGATCCGTTGTGGCAACAAATGGACCGTGATGAAATCAGCGAGCGTGACTACTGGCGCCAGCGCGCACACGAGGTCGGTGCACTCGTTGGTGAATCGGGGTGGTCAATGTCTGACATGGTCCGCGCATTGCGCGGCAATCGCCCCAAGAGCGCCATCCGCCCAGAGGCGGAAGCGGCCATCGCGCATGCGCGCAAGGCGGGCCATAAACTCGCTATTTTGTCCAACGAACTCGATCTATTCTACGGTCACGGATTTGCCAGCGAGCTGCCCTTGCTCAAGCCATTTGATGCCATTGTCGACGCGACCTACACCGGGGTGCTCAAGCCAGACCCTGAGGCGTATGCCGCTTGCTGCAAAGCACTTGATCTCCCCCCTTCTCGTTGCGTGTTTGTCGATGATCAGTACCGCAATGTGGCCGGTAGCATCCTCGCGGGTATGCACGGTGTGCACTTTGATGTGAAGCAGCCTGCCGCCGGTTTTGACACGGCGTTGGATCAACTTAAAACACTACAGGCACAGAATCATGCAAGGTGAGAATTTTCTCAAGGAACACAACGCCAAACACTTTTGGCATCCAATGGCGCACCCCGCTGAGAGCCTGGCCAATCCGCCAAAAATTGTGTCCAAGGGCGACGGCGTCCACATCACTGACATCGACGGCTTTCGCGCCATCGACGGTGTTGGCGGTCTGTGGAACGTCAACCTCGGTTATTCCTGCCAACCAATTAAAGACGCCATCAGCGCGCAACTCGACGCGCTCCCCTATTACGCAACCTTCCGAGGCACCAGCACCGATGCCACGATTGAACTGTCGGTAAAGCTCGCGGAGTTCTTCGCGCCCGACGGCCTGACCCGTGCGTTTTTCACCAGCGGCGGCTCGGACAGTGTGGAAATATGTCTGCGCTTGGCGCGGCAATACCACAAGATCCGTGGGCAAGGTGATCGCACCAAATTTCTCGCACTCAAAAAGGGTTACCACGGCACCCACACCGGTGGCGCATCGGTCAACGGCAACAGCAATTTTCGCCGTAACTACGAGCCCATGCTGCCAGGTGTCTCGCACATTCCGGCACCCTACACCTACCGGAACCCGTTCAACGAGTCAGACCCCGCAACCTTGGCGCAGTGTTGCCTCGCCGCGATGGAAGACGAGATTCAGTTTCAAGGCGCCGACACCATAGCGGCGTTCATCATGGAGCCCGTGCTCGGTGCCGGTGGTGTCATCCCGCCGCATGAGAGCTTTCTACCAGGGGCACGCGCGCTGTGTGACAAGTACGGTATCTTGCTCATCACAGATGAGGTCATCACCGCATTTGGTCGCACAGGTTCTTGGACCGGCGCGCGCCACTTTGGCGTCAAGCCAGACCTCATGGCCACGGCCAAAGCAATCACCAACGGCTATTTCCCCTTTGGCGCTGCGATGATCAGTGAGCACGTTGCAGACGTGTTTGAGTCGGACAAAACCAGCAAAGGCGCGGTGTTCAGTGGCTACACCTACTCGGGCCATCCAACAGGTGCGGCCGCCGCGATTGCATGCCTCGACGAAACGCTGCGGCTCGATGTGGCAAGCAACGCAGGCACCCGTGGCGCGCAAATGCACGCCGGGCTTCAGGCGATTGCCGAGCGGCACGCTGTGGTTGGCGATTGCCGCGGCGGACACGGCTTGATGAATTGTTTGGAACTGGTATCCGACCCCGAGGCCAAGACACCGCTCGACAAAGCAACAATAGCCAAAGTGCACGAAGCGGTCTACCAGGCCGGGACGCTGGTTCGGGTCTCTGGCAACAACCTGATCATCTCACCACCACTGGTAATCAGCGAAGAAGAAACCAATGCGGTTCTCAACGCGGTGGATTCAGGACTGGCCGCAGCGCTATAGGGTGTCATCACCAGTGACCAATGGGACTCTCAATCCGGCCACACATCCGAAGCTGCGGTTATACTTTAACGCCCTGTGCTTTTTTTGCCTCGGAATAATCAGCAATGGATCGACCGTTAAAGCAGAAAACAATCGGCCTTCTTGGCGGATGTTCAAACGTAGCCACTGGTGAATACTACAAGTTGCTTAACGAGTCAGTTAACCAGCGCTTCGGCGGTTGGGATATTGCGGAAACGCTTATTGCTGGGATGAATTTCGGAAACATCGAAGCATTTGTTCGCGCTGATGACTGGGACAGTTTGGAGCAGTACATGCGTGGCAAGATTGCCATGCTGGAGTCTGGTGGCGCCGATGTCGTTCTTTGTGTCTCGAATACCCTGCATAAAAGTCTTGAGAGCGTAATATCTGAGTTTGACATTTCCTTAATCCATATTGCCGACCCAACAGGCCAAGCAATTCAGGAAGCCGGTATTAAAAAGGTGGCTCTTTTCGGTACCAAGCCCGTTATGCAAATGGACTATTTGAAGAGCAGGTATTTCGACAAATTTGGTGTCGAGGCCATCTGCCCAAATGAAAGCGAACAAGATGACATTGATAAGATCATTTTCGATGAGCTTGTGAAAGGTGTCATCTCGGTCGAGTCAAGAAATCGGTATATTGAAATAGCCAATAGGATGCGCATCGAGCAAGGCGCAGAAGGACTGATTCTGGGGTGTACTGAGATATTTCTGCTCCTTGACCAACATCACATGCCAGATTTTCCCATGTTCAATACAGCC
>CALKXD010000117.1 GCA_938003855.1 uncultured Granulosicoccaceae bacterium
ACTTAAGAATAACTAAGCGCCTACCTGTGGCAGGCAAAATCTCACGCACCTGAATGATCCTCGCGACGCCCTGTTTCCGGATAGGCACTAATTACGGCCGTCAATAATGGCTGCCGTTTTTTGTCAGCCGTATGAAAAGCCGCATAGCTGGGGGTAATTGCCGCTCAGATACTCGCCCAACGAAGCCTGTTAGTCCTGGGATTCGTCAGAAATACATTCACATTTGGTATACGTCTGTAGCATTTGGTTTACATGTGTGTGCGAGTGATTGATAATACGGTTAAGTAGACCACCAAATACGCCAACATCGGGTGCGACCTGAGCGACACGAATAACGTGTAAATGTGGAATAAGTATGCTGACAATATTGTCCTTGGAACTGATGGGGTGTCTGGTTATCGCACTGATGTTCCTAACTATCATCGGCCGTCGTGACCCCTAGTGGCGACAGACCGGAGCGGGATGATGACGATTCCCTGGATCTCTGGGTGAGTCGTGAAATATTACTGTGGTTGTGGGCTGTTACCGGAGATGAGCCGGTTACCCGCACAACGGGTGCATTCGGTCACGATCCCTATGTTTCCACAGAAGAGCTGGCACACCTGTGGAAATCCCGCTAAGTCGTTCAAAAGTGCTGTGGTGTTAAAGCAAGGTTGAGCGGTCGTTGTTAAGTCTTTATGTGTTAGGGCGAAGCATGAAACAGATGTCAGTCCGCCGATTGCTCGTCGTGCCAGACAGCAATCAGTTTTGCCGGGTCATATCCCTTTGCTTCTATGCTCTGCCTGAATTTCTCTAGAACGCTGTCTCTGACTTTTGGGGTTCTTGCCAGTAGCCACAGAAACTTTTTGTTATAGCCGGTAACAAAAGCGTACTCGTAGTTGAGTTGGTCCAGTTCAAATATCACGTAGGAGCCGTAGAACGGTCCGAAGAATGATACCTTCAAATGGCCTGTTGCCGGATCTTTAACAAAGTAGGCTTTGCCTTCAGCATTTTTCCATTTGTCTTTTTCAGCCAGATAGCCTTTGTTTGTGACGGTAATGCCGCCGTCGTCCCGCGGAGTATAGGTTGCGGTTACGTTGGATAAGCCTCGTTCGAACGAATGGTCGTAGCGGGCAATTTCGTACCAGGTGCCGGTATAGCGATCAATGTCAAAGCCGGTCACCGGTGTAATGTTTTTTGGCAGTCCGGTGCAAGCCGAGACCAGTAGCAGTGCGATGCTGGCGAGAAGTAGTCGCATAGTGGTTCCAGAGTGGTATTTTTGGTGGGCGACGGGCAGGCGTGATCGGTTCAGGGGATTGAATCGACTGCGCTGATAAATCGTTGCATCTCGGTGTCGGTGCCAATAGTGATACGCAGCCAGTTGCGAATCGGGTCTTTCGGCCAGTAGCGAACCATCACACCCTGGTCGCTCAAGGCAGAAAACAAAGCACCTGCATTGTCGGTGGGTGGGGATGCAAAAATAAAATTAGCCGTGCTCGGCAGCACAGTATAGTTGCGTTGAGTCAGTTGCTCTGATGTCCATTGCCTGGTGGTTATAATATTCTCACGTGTCTGCTGGTAGTAAGCTTCGTCTTGCAGCGATGCTATGCCGGCTGCCTGAGCTACTGCGTCTACCGGGTATGAGTTAAAAGAATCTTTGACCCGGTGTAGGGCTTCAATGAGATTGCTGTCTGCGAATGCTGCGCCGAGTCGCAAGCCTGCCATTGACCGGCCTTTTGAAAAAGTGCGTGAGACAATAAGGTTCGGGTAACTGTCTATAAGATCGATAACACTGTCAGCGCCGAAGTCTGCGTAGGCTTCATCGACAAGCACAACGCAGTCGGGCGTTCGTTCGAGCAGGGCGATGATGTGGTCGCGGCTGACGGCGCATGAAGTTGGCGCATTCGGGTTGGGAAAAATAATGCCGCCGGCATCGGCGTCGAACAGATTCAAGTCGAGGGTGAAGTCGTGGGTCAGCGGGATGGTCTGCGATGCGACGCTCAGCAAGTCACAATAGACCGGGTAAAAGCTGTAGCTTATGTCTGGAAATTGTATTGCTTTATCGCCGGTAAAAAACGCCATAAACGCCATCGCCAGTACTTCATCAGAACCGTTACCGACGAACACCTGCTGTGGGTTTATATGGTGGTACCGGGCAAGTTCTGAGCGCAACGCTATTGCGGTCGGGTCGGGGTAGCGTCTGAGCGCATCACCGGATACTTCTTTGATCGCTGTTATTACGTCAGGCGAGGGTGGGTAGGGGTTCTCATTGGTGTTGAGTTTAATAATGCCCGGCCCGCTGCGTTGCTCCCCGGGGACATAAGGAGACAGTTGTTTTACAAGGTCGGTCCAGTATTTGGTCATGATGAGACGGTTGCCAGGCTTTGTTTTAAAATTGGGTGGCCGGTGGGCTGTGCAGAGGTTCAGCGTTGGCAGGTTGCGACCCGGGGCTAGCGGCACCCGACGTGGGTTGCAGGTGGCATTGCCGTACCAGCGCTTTGCTAGTCGTCGATCTGATCCAGTTGCAGAATATCGGCAACGCCCCCGACAACTTGCCAGCGTACATTAACGTTGGTGATTTTCATACCCCAGGATTGTCCCGGGGAACCGTCTTTGGTTCGCTCGTAGGCGGGGCGGGGGTCTTGTGCAATAGTCTCTTCTATTAACTGCTGAAGGCTGTTGTGTGTGGTAGTTGCGCTACCTTGTAAGGCCAAAAGGCTTTTGTGGGCATCATTTCTCCAGCGTACCGGCAGCGGTGGTTCGGAATCGTCTGCCCAGGCTGCAGACGCATGGGAAATTGAATCTGCAAACGGCACGTAAGGTTTGATGTCGAGGACCGGCGTGCCGTCGAGGAAATCCCCACCGCGAATATGCAACTGCAACTCAGTTGCGGTTTCTTCGATGGAGTCAAGTTGCACGGCGCTGAGCCCTACCGGATTGGGGCGGTTCGGGCTTCGTGTGGCAAACACCCCCACGCGTTTTTTGCCGCCTAAGCGTGGTGGATTCACCAGCGGCTTAGTGTTTTTATAGTGTTGCTTGTGAAATACGAAGACTATCCAGAGGTGTGAAAATTCATCCAGGCCTCGCAGGGACAGCCGGCTGTTTTGTGATGGGTCAAAGACAATAGTGGCGGTTGCGGAATGTACCAGGCCGGCTTGTCGCGGAATGCCAAATCGCTCGGTATAGCAGGACCGGATATAGGCAACCGGGGTCAGAGAGATGGAGTTTTGATGGTCTGCGGGATCGGTTGTCATTCAGTGCTGTGAGTGGCGTTGCTGCAGGCGTCGCGATGTGGCTGCGTAGCGGCCAGTATACGTTATGCACACCCGGCCTGACAGCGCGCGACCGGGTGGTGCAGGCTTTTATCGCAGAAGGATTTGCAGTGACGGATGCTGCTGACGCTTATCACAGGAGTCCGCTCGGCTGCTGGCCGGGTAATGCGTCTGGTCGGTGGCGGAAACCTTGTGGCTCTGGATGCTGCGAGGCGCCCCCTAAAGGTCGCTGGCCAGGGTAGGCCGCAGTGACGCCTGCGGCTTTTTGAGTGGTGGTTACCGGGTGACGCGAAACTCGTGCAGGGTGAATGTGCCTTTGCCCCAGAAGGTTTCGGTGCCTATTTCTATGGCGCCCATGCAGGTGTTGTTCTGGATTCTCGGTACTCCGTAGGCCGGTCCATCGAAACGCGTCCAGTTAACAAATGCACTCCAGTCCAGCCAGCCTTCAGTCATCGGTTGCTGCGCCACGAAAGCGACGTAACCCCAGCCCAGCTTCGGATTGGTGTGGACATCCCAGCCAAAGCCATCGATCGTCACCTCGGCCACTTTGGGGCCTGGCGCCTTGGTAACTGGAATCCCAACCCAGACCATTAATTCAAATTGCTTGTTCCATTCTTCGGCTTCGCAACTGGTGTGGAAAAAAGACTCGAGTGCTACGTTTCTTTCGGGGTTGCCGGTTTCAGAATATTTGAAGCGCACTTTGTAGTCAGGGATTGCGTTCAGTGGTGCAGGCAGTCCGAGTTTCTCCGGAGTGCCGGACGCCGTGTTGCGTGTTTTGCGGCCGTAGTAGACTTGCGGGTAGCTTTTTACCGAGTACTCGTTGCCTTCGTCCTGCTCGAGCCAATTGTAGTCCCACTTTGCAACATAGTTACCTGCTGATCCGGTGAGTTCAATACACTGATGCCAGTTGTCCGAGTAGACCTCGCTGTCGTTCCAGGTATTGTTTTGCAGGACATAGTCACCGTAGCTGATTTCGGCCCAGTGCTGACACCAGCGCTGATTTAGAAGTGGGTTGGCGGATGTCGCGGTGCGACCCTCGACCACGGCGCAGGTGCGATTGTTTTCATAGCCAAAGCCATCGTCATTGCCATCGCTGGTGTCGGTCAGGCAAATCGGTTTGCCGTTTATGTAGCCGGGTGCCTGCAGCGATACTGGTGCGGGTACGTAAGTGCTGCTTTGCGTTGCCGGGCGTGTGTCGCCCCATAGGCAGGGTTCGCCGTATTCCCATCCCCAGCCGTTGCCATTGTCGAGTGCATTGGCGGAGCAGGAATTATGATTGCCCGAAGTATTGCTGTCGGTTGAGGCGGCGTCGTTGGCCAATACCGCTGTTGTCGTCACAATGGGTGCTGCTGCAGTCTGACCAGCGGCAGGCATGGTGGAGTCCCCCCAGCGACAGGAATCATCATTTTCCCATCCCCAGCCATCACCGTGATTGACGGCGTCGTGAGTGCATTCGGGGGTCGAGGACCGCGCCTGTTGTGTCGGCAGGGTAGAGTCTCCCCAGCGGCATGAAGTGCCATTGTCCCAGCCCCAGCCGTCACCGTGATTGACCGCGTTTGAGGTGCACTCCAGTCGCTCGCGAGTGCTGGAGTCAGCGTCGTTGGCGAAAGAGGCCGCATTTTGTGAGATTACGCTGGTGTTGTCCTGATCGCTGTTGCCCCCGGTGCAACCAAGCAACGTCAATGAAATACTGCATACTAGAAGAAACTTCATCTTCACCTTTCTCTCAGGCCGGCGGCAACGCGCCGTCCTTTTCGTCCAATGTGGGAGTTGCCCAAGAGCGGGTTGCAGAGCAGAAGGGTCTGCAGGGATACACTCGGTTTGGGGCGATCTGCCGACTGGCTCCCTACTTTTAGTAGGAAATCGGCGATTTTTCTCGCAATTTTTAAAGTGACTGGCGCACAGGCTTGGTCGACGCTGCGAAAAGCTGAATTAGTAGCTCCGCTGACGACTAAAACATAGGAAGATAGTTTGACACTTAACGGGCTTGTTTTTACTTACGGGGTTGTAAGTATTTATTGCTTGATTTGAGTGAACGCTTAAGCTTTCAATTTTGATGGTTGCCGGGAACACTGTTCCGGGTACTATTAAGTGTACCTACACGGCAGGCGGGAAAGCAGGTGGCCAAACCAGCACCAGTGGATAGCGACATCACCATAGAGCAACTGACCCTCGATCCGTACCCCGTGTACAAGCGGTTGCGGGCACAGTCGCCGGTACTCAGTGTGAAGGCTGCCGGTCGCACATTTATCACTCGCGCCGAAGATACACGCTACGTAAAAGACAACCCCGGGCAGTTCAGCTCAAACGATCCCAACACGCCAATGAAGCGCGCGTTCCTGGCTCACACACTGATGCGCAAGGATGCCGCTGAGCATCGACAGGAACGCATGGCCATGGCACCGTCACTGGCGCCGCGGGTGGTGCGGGATATCTGGGCGCCGTTGTACCGGCGCTATGCCGAGGAATATGTCGGGCGGCTGCCACGAGGGCAAACTGTAGATCTGTACCAGCAACTCTGCGGGCCCCTGGCGGCGCGCATCCTCGCTGACATGATGGGTATCCCACAAGCGTCTGACGCTGACATGCAGCGCTGGTCGCAGGCACTGATTGATGGCGCTGGCAATTTTGCATGGCGACCCGAGCCGTTTGAAGCCTCGGATCAAGCCAACCGTGAAATGGATCAGGCAATCAATTCACGCACCGGTCTGTTAACGGCAACGCCCGATCACTCCGCCTTGTCGGTAATGATCAATGCCGCAAAACCTATCGCCATGTCTCAGGTAATCTCGAACATCAAAATTGCCATCGGTGGTGGCATAAACGAACCGCGGGACGCTCTGGCCACAGTGGTGTTTGGTCTGCTCAATAACCCCGGGCAACTGGCGCAGGTAAAAAAGGACGAATGCTGGAAGGACGCCTTTGAAGAGGCGATCCGTTGGGTCGCGCCTATACAGGTTAGCTCACGGTTGGTGACACAGGATGCGGTCATTCGTGAGTGTCTGATACCGGCCGGTGATACAGTTATGACCATCCAGGCATCCGCCAATCACGATGAAGACTTGTTCGAGCACCCGGAAAAATTCGATGTTTACAGAAGTCGGCAACCGCACCAGGCGTTTGGCAATGGACCGCATCATTGCATGGGGACACACTCGGCCAGGGGGATGGTGGCGCAGATAGTTCTGCCAATGCTGTTTGATCGGTTTCCTGATATGTCGTTGCCTGATGCATCCTGTGTGCGCTGGCGCGGCTTTGGTTTTCGAGGGCCGGTCAATCTGCCTGTGCACCTGGGTTAAGTCTCTGACCCGGCAGCTAGTGTGCATGATTGCTCAGGCCGGCTATGGCGTCGGCGACCTGCTGTGTGGCATCCAGTTGAGTAAAGTGGCCGATACCCTCAATGATCACTATCCCGGCGTGCGGTACCAGGTGCTTTACGGTATCGGTGTAGTCCGTGGTCTGGCCAGGTTGCAACGGCCTGCGCTTGCGATCTGCATCCACCACCGTACTTTGAATCACCGTGAGCGGTATATTGATGGTCGCCAGCAGTGGTTTTAGATGTGCCGCATCAAATGCCATAAGGTTGCCGATTAGCTCCCTGAAAACAGCCGCAGGTGTTTGTCTGGCACGCTCAACAATGGCGTTTTTCTCCGGACTGTCGGCGGTAAACATCATCGCGAACATTGATTCTATAAAGTGGGGCAGTTGCCGATCGTCGCCGGCTAGCTGAAGAATAGTCCGGCGTGCCTGTTCGGGATCACCGGTGCCCTGCAAGCTGCCGTCAACAAATACCAGTGCCCGGACTTGTTCCGGACATTGATCATAGATACTAGTGATCACCCGTGTGCCCATGCTGTGGCCGACCAGTACCGCGTTGCTGATCTCGTGATGATTCATAACCTCGATAACATCTTGTGCCATCGCTGTGATTGTGTAGGGACCGGGGTGAGATGCAGAAGCACCATGCGCGCGCAAGTCTACTGTCAGACAGTGTGTTTTGTTGTCGAGCGCGGCAACAGTGGTGTGCCAGTCGCTATGTGTGCAGGTCAATCCGTGGACCAGCACCACCCATTTATCACAGGAGGCGCTGGCCGGTGTTGTCTGATGGTAGATCACTGTGTTTCTCAAAAGGTAGTGGCGGTCGGGCGCTGTGGCCGCGATGGCTTTTATCACCTGAAAAAATACCCGCAGCGCCAGAAGATCAAAATTAACACGCACCATGGCTGTTTTTTTCAGGCTTCGCTACGGGGCACGATTCCGGTCTGACCCAAATACGGCATGGCCTGCAGACAGGCCCGAACTGTCAGGCTTAATATTGTATATTAACCGGTATCACTGATTATTCACGAAGAGCAGATGAACGATAAGCGCAGGCGGCTGGAAGATGTCGCGCAGGCAAGTGTGCAGCGGGCCGGGCTGAAAAGCCTCAGCTTCAGAACGCTTGCCGACGAGATCGGTATCAAGTCGTCAAGCGTGCATTATCATTTTCCTGAGAAATCAGATCTTGCCAGTGCGTTAATTCAGCGCTACCAGGAGGATTTTCGCGAGCAACTCGATGCCATCAGTGCCAGGCGCTGGAACGTTAAGCGCAAGCTTGCCGCATTTATTGCGATATTCGAGCAGGTCGCCGACGGTGAACGCGTTTGCCTGTGTGGCATGATGGCGGCGGAATGCGAATCCCTGTCACCGGATAATCGCCGCTTATTATCCGGGTTTTTTGATGATATGGAATCGTGGATTGCTGACCTGTTGTGCGTTAACGCCGATTCCATCAATGCGCCTGTCTCCACCAGGCAATTGGCCAAAGTCATTGTGTCAGGTCTGGAAGGCGCGTTGTTACTCGACCGTGTGGCGGGCAGCAAGGCTAATCTGAAAGCCCAAAAGGATCTTATTCTCTCGTTGCTAAAATAGTGTGCGGGCACAACCGGTGGTAACCATTTATCGGGCAGCGTGCATCAGGATGACCAGCCTGAGCGGTTATGGCGGTATGCAGTCAGTGTGGTAGTGCGGTAGATCACCGGTGTCAAATTTAAATGAAAGCGCTTTACGTCACCGGGGCTTTTTGCTAATTTGTCTATCTATTGATAGGTATGTTTCCACGGGTTGGCAAGCGGGTCATGTCAGTCGGTATTTAACCAAAAGGTGCGTGCAAATGGATGTTAACGGAGATTTTTCAACTCGAGTCATAATGCATGGTGATTCAATTGCCTGGGAAGCGTCCCCTATGGCCGGGGTGGAGCGCCGCAGGCTTGATCGTATCGAGGCAGACAACGAAAGAGTGACTACCATTGTTCGCTATGCACCGGGCAGCCATTTCTCTGCGCACACGCACGGCGGTGGTGAGGAATTCATTGTGCTGGAAGGTGTTTTCGAGGACGACTATGGCGATTGGCCGGCCGGTAGCTATATTCGCAACCCGCCTCAATCACGCCACACGCCGGGGTCGACACCGGGCTGCATTATCTTTGTAAAGTTATGGCAGTTTGATCCCGAAGATCGCACCTTTATCCACGCCAACATCAACAAGCTGGGGTCGGTACCAGACGGGAATCGACCCGGTGTCGGTGTATCGCCGCTGTTCAAAGATGCGCACGAAACCGTGTCCTTCGAGCAGTGGGCACCGGGCGCTACGGTGGCGGTCGACTCGGCAGGGGGCTGTGAAATATTCGTGCTGGACGGGACTTTTACCGAAGGTGCAGATGTGCTGCGAAAATACTCCTGGCTGCGAGCCCCGGTCGACTCAACTGTGGTCGCCACAGCCGGTGACAAAGGCGCACGGGTGTGGGTTAAATCCGGTCACCTGAAAAGCCAGGTGACGCCGGCGGTGCGCTAGATGGCAATACCGCTGATGACCAGGTAGCCGCAGAACACACCGCTGCACCGGCCACTGTTGACCTGGTGCGTGGGCGGGGCACGGTAACTTATTAAGGGGCAGTGTATTCACCTTATGCTGTTGTGTTGTTTCGGGTAAACCCTGCAAATATAGCTTCCCGGAGAGCATCAGTGAATCACCCGGTGGGCTGTGCCGGTACAGCATCGAGCGGTATCGCCACCATCGGGTTTACTGAAAGACAGACACGGGTAGTATGCTATGGTCGTGTCCGGTATCAATTTACGTGGCAGGCGGATGTTTCTCGCCAGGGGCCACCACCAGGCCTGTGACGGTGCGATAGCTGTCAGCCAGTGTCGGGTCATTATTTCAAAGTGCAGATCAAAACGCTGCAACTCAGGAGTAACACAATGCGTGGTGCGGGTGGTTCACCGGGTGGATCGATGACCTTTCTGGTCGGGCTGGTCATGATGGTTGGCGGCTTTTATCTGTTGCTGAGTTCCATCGTCGTCAAAGCACAGTTTGGATTTGGCTACCGGGTATTTTCGTTTGGCGGCTACGGCGTTACCAGCGGCATGATCATGATTCCGTTTTTGTTTGGTGTCGGCATGATCTTCTATAACTCCAAAAGCTACCTGGGCTGGGTGCTGGCGGTCGGGTCACTTGTATCACTGATCTTTGGCGTGATTGCCAACGTCAACTTCGTGCTGCGTGGTATGTCAGCCTTTGAGCTGATTGTGATACTGGTACTGGCGTTTGGCGGGCTCGGGTTGTTTTTAAAGTCGTTGAAGCATTCCAGTATTCCGTGAATTCTGCCGGCAACTGATGCCCTGGCAGCGGGCCGGCATTGTGATGCGCTAAGGTTATCTCGCACGGCATGGTCGCAGGCGTACCCCTGTATCAATAAAATGTGGCACTATCGCGGTCCCGGTGCAAACGCAGTTGAACAGGTCATGACCGATAACGAAGAACACAAGGCCGCAATGGTAAAATTGCAGGCCAGCCAGCGCGAAAAAATAAAGGCGGCGCAAAGCGTCGACCGCGGTTTACTGCTGGTTCATACCGGTGACGGTAAAGGCAAATCCAGTTCCGCTTTTGGCGTGATTGCCAGGGCCATGGGGTGGGGCCATCAGGTCGCTGTTGTGCAATTTATCAAAGGCACGTGGAAAACCGGTGAGCGGGAATTTTTTGCCAACTATCCGCAGCAACTGCACTGGAAAACCATGGGGGACGGTTTTACCTGGAACACCCAGGACCGCGAGCGCGATATCGCCTCCGCCGAAGCCGCTTTTGCGCAGGCCACAGAAATGATGCAAAGCGGTGAGTACGATCTGCTGGTGCTCGATGAGATCAATATTGTTTTGCGGTATGACTACCTGCAAGTCGCCGCGGTTGTCGATGCACTGGCATCAAGGTCAAAGCGTACCAGCGTCATTTTAACTGGTCGTGACGCAAAGCAAGAGCTTATGGACGCGGCCGATCTGGTTACGGAAATGCGTGAGATCAAACATCCGTTTCAATCAGGAATCAAAGCCAGGCAGGGTATTGATTTTTAGTTCCGGCGGGTCGTTAACAGTCCATCACAACAACACACCGTTGCAGTAATTCTATGACCGCACGAGCATTGATGTTTCAGGGGACCGGCTCTGATGTCGGTAAATCCACGCTGGTTGCCGGGTTGTGCCGCATTGCCCGTCGACGCGGATTGCGGGTGGCACCGTTTAAGCCGCAAAATATGTCGAATAACGCCGCTGCCTGTCCGGACGGGGGAGAAATAGGTCGGGCGCAGGCGCTACAGGCAAGAGCGGCAGGGCTTGACCTTCACACAGACTTCAACCCGGTGTTGCTGAAGCCGCAAAGTGACCGCACCGCCCAGGTCGTGGTACACGGGCGGGTACTGGAGACAATCACCGCAAAGTCCTACATGAATGATCGCCGCGGTTTTTTACTGGACGCCGTGATGGCAAGCTTTGAACGGCTGGTGAATCAGTACGACCTGGTTCTGGTGGAAGGAGCTGGCAGCCCCGCCGAGATTAACCTGCGCGAACGCGACATCGCCAACATGGGCTTTGCCTGTCACGCCAATGTACCGGTCAATCTTATCGGTGATATCGACCGCGGCGGTGTGATTGCCGCTATCGTTGGCACGCAGGCAGTGATCGACGCACGTGACGCGCAGATGATCAGCAGCTTTACTATCAATCGTTTTCGCGGTGACCCGACTCTGTTCGATGACGGCATAACCGCCATAGAGCAACGCACGGGATGGCCATGCCGTGGGGTAGTGCCGTGGTTGCCGTCCGCGATGCGTCTGCCACAGGAAGATGCTGTCGTGCTCGAACGCTGGCAGCCTGAGGCAGGCAGCATTGACGGCAAGGTAAAAATTGCCGTGCCGATGCTGTCGCGTATCGCCAATTTTGACGATATGGACCCGCTGCGTATGGAGCCTGACGTAGAGCTTGAGTTTGTTCCCCCCGGGACACCCATCCCTCGTTACGCGGATGCTATCGTTTTGCTGGGCACCAAATCCACCCTGGGTGATCTTGCCTTTATGCGTCAACAGGGTTGGGATCACGATGTCATCGCGTTTGCGCGTGCTGGCGGCCGGGTGCTGGGTCTGTGTGGCGGGTATCAGCTGCTTGGCAAAGCAGTGCATGACCCCGCCGGTGTCGACGGTGAACCCGCGAGCGCTGTTGCACTGGGATTGCTGAATGTCGAAACCCGTATGCTGGCTGACAAAGTCACCCGTCCGGTGAGCGGCCGCTGCGCACGCACCAGTCATAGTCTCGAGGGCTACGAAATTCACAGCGGCACCACCAGCGGACCCGACCGCAAGCGTGCGATGACTCAGTTGCCTGATGGGCCCGAAGGGGCGATCAGCGCCGATGGTCGTATCGAGGGCACATACCTGCACGGCCTGTTTGGCAATGATGCGTTCCGGCAGTGGTGGCTGCAAGGTTTTGGTGTCAGTGCTGATGCGACACAGAGCTACGATGATTTTGTTGAAACCGAGCTCGACACTCTGGCAGACGGTCTGGAGCAGGCGCTGGATATCGATGCGTTGTTTGCCGAAGCGCGTAGGCCTGACCTGCGGTAGGCGACGCACATAGACGAGCCAAAACGGCGCGCCATGATAAAATGGATAAAGGCAAAGGCTGTATGCAGGGGTCGCGTGCAGCAAAGCGGGCCCTTGATTGAAACCACTGGCTAGTGCAAACGGCAAGTGCCATCAACCACAGAGCGGTTCGGTCCGTTGGCTTTGATACTATTTTTAAAGCGGTTTATTGGCGTTATAGTGACTGACTCTTGAAAATAAACACTGTCTCTGTAAGGCCCGGCGGATGGTGGCATCAGCGTTCAGTTGGCGCACTTCGATTGTCGAGCTTCGTTGCCGGCATAATGGACAGCGTTGTCTTGCGCATTTGTTACCGGACCTTGAATCCTCACGAGTATGCGGGCTCGCCATTATGACTAAACACATAAACACCGATATCAGTGGCACGGCAGAAACAGCGCCACCCGTGCGTTTGAAAGATCAGGCTTATGCCGTGCTTGAGCGCATGATCGTGACTGGTGAGTTGGTTCCCGGTCGATGGGTTTCCGAGTCTGAACTCATGGCGATCAGTAGTTTCAGCCGATCACCGATTCGCTCCGCTGTCGAGCGTCTGGCCGAGCAGGAGTTGTTAAAGGTATCGCCGCGGCGAGGGGCGATGGTGTGTCCGGTAGACTTCACCCAGCAGTTCCGTGCGCTTGAACTGCGTCGTGTGGTGGAGCGATTACTGGTGGCGTCGGCGGCAAGCCGTGCTGATGAAAAACAGCGTCTGAAGTTTGGTGAATATGTCGCAGAATACGAGCAGATCGCCGAAACACGTGATCAGAATCAAATGACCCGAGTCGACTCCGACATGACCCACCTGATCATACTGGCGGCTGACAATGGCTTTGCGGCCAAGGCGATGACATCTGTCAAAGGTTTGTCCCGTCGCTTCTGGATTTTATACCATGAAAACCACGCCGATCTTGCCGTTCTGGCAAACCGGTATCGTGATGTTGCGGCGGCGATTGCTGCCGGTTCCTCGACTGATGCAGAAGCCGCAGTCAACGAATTGATCGACTATATTGAAAAATTTACCTTGTCAGTGATCGGTTATAGCTCTAGCTAGTGCCCATCCAGAAACAGGGTGTCGCGAGGATCCGGCACGTGCCCCACAGTGTGCGGTCAAATGTTTATCAGCCAGCTCTGTTTAAGCAAATGAGAACTGCCGCGATTATTTACCGCGCCGTTGCATGCCCGCGCGGTGGTTTTGATGTTGCTGAAATAACCCTGCAGGCACTATAAAAAACATAAAAGGTGTTTTGCTTAAGCGGGCGTTGGCAGATTCTGTGTGGCTTCTAGCTGGCACGGTTGGCGGTGAGTGCCCAGACGCCGGCGGCTGACAGCAGGGACCCCCCGACAAGATTGAAGCGTCGCTGCGCAGATACTGAAGTTAACAGCCTGCGAGCTGACCCGGCGAACAGCGCATAGCCCGCTGAATTGAGCGTTGCCAGCGTTACAAAGGTGATGGATAAAATCCACAACTGAGGGGCAACCGGCGCGTCCGCATCTATAAATTGCGGTAGAAAAGCGACAAAAAATATTATCCCCTTGGGGTTGAGTGCGGTGACCAGCCACGTGTTGAAAAACAATTTCCAGCGTGACTCCGGCGCGGTGGGTATCGGCACGTCCTGAGACTGTATGCCTGCGCGGAAAAGCGTCACCCCCAGGTAGATCAGGTATAAACCCCCGATCACTTTTATCGCGGTAAACCACGCAGCTGATGCAGACAGCAACGCGCCAAGCCCGAGTAAAGACAATAGCAAAGCGGTCGAGTCACCAAGGGCAACAGCTGCGATCAGCGGTAGCTTGGCGCTTTTTCCGTGAGCCACCGAGTAGCTGATCACGGTAAGAATTGTCGGGCCGGGAATGATCAGCATGATCATTGAGGCGGTGCTAAAAGCCAGCCACATTTCTGCAGTCATTGGTTGGGTGCTGTGGTTAGTGATTGACTGGCAAGTATAGGGTTTATTGCGGCAGGATTCAGTGCTACAGACAAACAAACCATCTGCGGCGGCACGCTATCGTGCATTGTTAAACAGCCGATGACGGGCTAGCCGAAGGCTATGCGGGTATGGCATGGTGTGAGATTGGCGACTCACAATAATGGCACCGCAACAAATGAACGATACCTCAACATTGCCTCCGCGGATGGAAGGGCCCGCCGTCTGGACTGGCGCAGATATGGCTGTGCGTGAAGATGAATGGATGGTGCCGCTTTCCGCGGACGACATTGCTGATCTCGAGCAGGCCGCCCATCACTATCTGGCGCTGGGACGCGATGTCGGGCAGATAACCCGGGCAGATTTTCCCTTGCAGTCGTTTGCAGGGCATCTGCAGTCACTTAAACAGATTTTACTGCACGGCAAGGGTTTCCAGGTGTTGCGCGGGTTACCGGTAGAGAGCTACTCGCAAGCGTTCTACGCTACCGTCTTCTGTGGTATTGGCGCGCACCTGGGCAGTGCGCGATCACAAAATGCCGCCGGTCATATTCTTGGCCATGTGCGGGACACAGGGGCCAGCGTGGCCGATCCCAATGCCCGTATCTACCAGACTGCGGCACGCCAGAGTTTTCATACCGATAGTGCTGATGTGGTTGGATTGCTGTGCATCAGGCCGGCCAGAGAGGGGGGAGAATCCTTGCTGGTCAGTGCGCTGGCCATCTACAACCGCATGCTCGAAGAGCGTCCCGATTTACTGCCGCTGTTGTTTGAGCCAATTGCCACTGATCGTCGAGGGGAGATACCTGAGGGCGCCAAGCCTTATTTTGAAATACCCCCGTTGAGCTGGAACAAAGGTTTTCTGACGGTGTTGTATCAGCGCCAGTATATCGATAGTGCACAGCGCTTTGACGATGCAAAGCGGCTTACTCCAGCGCACATAGAAGCACTCGATCTGTTTGATTCGCTGGCTAACGACCCGCAGCTGAATCTGTCCATGCAATTGCAGGCGGGGGATATGCAGTTTGTCTACAATCATTCGCAACTGCATGACCGCACCGCATTCGTCGATTGGCCGGAGCCTGAAAAACGCCGACATCTGCTGCGGCTGTGGCTGTCCATCGACGGTGATCGACCTTTGCCCGAGTGCTTCAAACAACGCTACGGTTCAATTGACATCGGTAGTCGCGGTGGCATCGTGACCGCTTCGACCACTCTCAGTGCGCCGCTCGACTAATCTCAATGATCTGAACAATCCCTTCGCCACTGACCCGGTCACACCGGCTTTGCCATTGGATCTAAATACGTTTGGCCGGGGGCGAAGGGACTGATCAATTAATCTTCGGCGGCGGTGCTGCGCCGGACCGATGCCAGCGAGCGTTTTGCGCCGGACAACTAATTGCTTGCTCTGTTATACTGGTTGTGCGCCGCAGGCCACTGTCAACGGAAGTTCCTCTCCGTCCAGGCCGTCCTGGAGCTCGCCACCTTTCTGGCCATCGAATTATCAGAACACTAAGCACATTCATGATTTGTCAGTCTTTTATTCTCTTAAGCACACGGCCAGCAGTTGGCGTGCACGCACCCTGTGACCCGCTGTCAGCATGACCAACACTGAAGAAAAACCACTGTGGTGTGTTGTCCCGGCGGCCGGGCGTGGTTCGCGCATTGGCAGTGTCATCCCGAAACAATATTTGTCCCTTGGTGGCGTGGCCGTGCTGCAGCGCACCCTTGACGTATTGCTTCGCGTGCCTGGGGTGCAAAAGGTATTTGTCGCCACGCAACCCGAGCATGCAGGTTTTTACAATAAGCTTGACGCCAGCAGCAACCCTCTGGTCGAGGCCGTGCGCGGCTACGACCTGCGCGTCGGGTCGGTCGCCTCAGGGGTGGCGGCTGTCCGTGATCAGGCCGGAGACGACGCCTGGGTTCTGGTGCATGACGCCGCGCGCCCGCTGGTATCCGTGGCTGATATCTGTAATCTGGTGAATTCAGTGATCGACTCAGACGCCGTCGGCGGTCTGTTGGCGTCACCCGCAAAAGACACCATTAAAAAAGCCGACAACGGCACTCGCTGTGTCACAACCGTACCCAGGGAAGGGCTATGGCTGGCGCAAACGCCGCAGTTGTTTAAGGCGGGTCAATTGGCCGATGCCATAGACTCAGCGCTCGACAATCAACACGGTGCTGTTGCCTCAGCGGTAACCGATGAAGCATCGGTTTTTGAGCTCATGGGGATGCAGCCGTTGTTGGTGGAAGCGCAGAGTATTAATCTGAAAATCACCATGCCACAAGACTTCCTGCTGGCCGAAGCAATTCTGTCTTTGCGCGATGAACACTCAGAAAACTCAGGCGCTGCAAGGGTAGTTGGTAAATAGCCGGTAAATGTCCGGGCAGAGTAGTGCGGATGCGCGGGCGGGGTTAATGCCGGGCTTTCAACGCGGCCTGCATGGCCGGTCGTTCGAGCATTACCATGGGTAAGTCCCAGTTGGGTTGCTTGCCCAGCATTTTATCCAGAAAAGGCAGCGCCAGTTGCGAGCGCTCGGTTGAGTTCTCCCAGAACGATCCCCAGAAAATAGTGGTTTTGGCATCGTCGTGCAGATGGGAGATGACGCGCCCGAATTCCTGTTCTTCCAGCGCGGCGATCACCGAATAGCAGAAATTGGCGTACAGGTAGCCCTCTGGCCAGACCTCGTGGATTGTTTTCGGGTTGGCGATCGGTTGGTATTTGATTGGCGTTGTTGAATCCGTATGAACCCGGGCCGGTGAGTGTCTGATCAGAGAGGCCAGTGCCAGACCGGCGGCGTAGATGATGAAGTCCTTCAGGTCGATGTCTGCGCCTTCACGGTTTGTATCGACTGTGCCAACCCAACTGAAGAACACGTGGTTGAGCCGGTCTTCATCAATGATGAATTGCTGTTGGATCTCTTGCTCAACCAGGCTTGTATGCACCTTAAATGCACTGACAAACCAGCGCAGTTTGCGCAAGCGAACACGCAACTCCGGAATAGCCCTCAGGTCGTTACTGAGTCTGATGCTTTCCATTAGCGGGGTGTCAATTGAAGTGACATGGCTGATCGCAATATTCCTCACGCGGTTGGCGAACGGTGCGCCGATGAATCACAGCATCGGGAAGTGTACCTGAAGCTATTGTGCCTGCAACACAAATTAACCGCTTAATTGATCAGATAAGTGTGCAGTAAATGGATGTTCGCTCCAGCTGTTATTGCTTCAGAGCGCGGAAGGTGGGGGTTGGTTGCCGTGGTACATGCAGAGGATTTACGACGGCCTGCGGTAAGGCCTACGGCAGGTACTGTACGTTGCTTGCGTAAAAATCGGCCAGTGCTTCCACCGGGTCGGTGTCTTCCTTGTTGATAATGCCCAGGACATTCTGATGCAGGGACATCGCGGCACTGATGCAACTGTTAAATACCACGGAGTCCTCGGGGTAGTCGTCATCGTGCCGGTCGGTGCTGTCTCCGGCAACCAGTGTCACAAACGCCAATGCAGTCGCCAGAAAAGTATTGCTGCCAATCTGATAGTCCAGATGATCACGGTTGAAAAACTCGGGCGAGCGTACCGGCTTGATATCAAGCACAGCCAGCGTGAATATCGCCGCCATCTGATGATTGCTGGTGGTACCGGACTGTGCGCGCCGGGTGAGCTCGGCGCAGCAATGCTGCCAGACCTGCAGAAACTTCCCCTGATGCAGAAGCACATTGGCATCGGTGGCAGTCATAAATACACGCTTGCTGGCGAAGTACTGATCACGGGTAAATCGAATTTCGTCTTCGGTGGGGTTGCTTTGGTCGGTGAGGCCGAAGTAGCGTTCGATGCCGTAGGCTCTGGCGTTCCCGAGGTGGCTTTCTGTTTCTGCGCTGAGCATGGAGATCAGGCTGGTTTCGGCGGTGTTAAGGAAACTGTTAGAGGCGTTGGCAAGCAGGTAGGCGAGTTCGAATATAGCTACCCTGCGGTCATTGGTATCACTGTGTCTGGCCAGTTCTTTGACGCGCCGGATAGCGAAGCGCAATTCCCGAAATTTGTCGCCAATCTGGACCAGTGATTTGTTTTTTGTTGATAAGCCAGACGGCATCTGCGCTACCTGAAGAGTGCATCCCCTGTGCTACTATAGCACGGCAGTGGCAGTGGCAGGCGAGCCAATCAGCGCTAGATTTGCACAGCACTTGCAGCAGTGCACCCCGTGGCGTAAGTGAACATCTATGAAGCACGCGAAATCAAAAAAAAGAGCCAGTTCAAAAGCTGATGCACAGGCATTTCATGGTGCCCGCGATGCTGAAAAATTGCGCGCCCGGGTGGCCTGGATGTACTACGTCGAGCAACGTCGCCAGAACGATATCGCCGACATCCTCAGTATTGGTCGCGTGACTGTGGTGCGCCTGCTGGCTGAGGCGCGTTCCCGCAATGAAGTGCAGATTACTTTGTCGGGTGACCTCAGTGAGATCACCGCGCTTGAGCGTGAGCTGGAAGCCACCTTTGGTCTTGAAGAAGCGGTCGTAGCACCGATGACCGTAGCCGGTGATAACCCGATTCCGGTGATCAGTGCTGCCACCGGTGCGTTTCTCTCCCGAACCGTCAAGTCCGGAATGCGTTTCGGGGTTGGCTGGGGCGGTACGCTGTATGGATCACTGCCTTATATTCACAGTCAATCTCTTGATGACTTTCGCGTTATCTCGTTGCTTGGCGGGATTATTCAGGCGCGTCGATTCAACCCGGCAGAGTTTGCCTGGCAGTTTGCCGAAATTTTTCAGGGGGAAGGTTTTTTAATTCCAGCGCCGGCCATCGTTGACAGTGAAGAGACACGTCGTTCACTGCTGGAAAGATGCGGTATCGACAGCATCTTCGATATGGCCGCCTCACTCGATGCAGTGTTGCTTTCGGTCGGTGGGCTTAAGGCGACCACTACCACCTTCAAGGTCGGCTATTTAAATAATGTCGAGCGTGCATCGTTAAAAAGCGCTGGTGCCGTCGGTGATCTGCTGTTTCACTTTTTTGATAAGAACGGTGACATTGTCGACCACGAAATAAATCAGCGCGTTATGTCTGTGGGGATTGATGTCATTCGCAACACGCCGCTTAAAATTATGGCATCCGGTGGACCGGAGAAAGTACTGGCGCTGCTTGGCTCAATGAAACTGTGCGCCCCTAACGTACTGATCACCGATGAGCAAACGGCAATTTCAATGCTGAAAAAAGCCACCGCTTAGTGCATGAGCTGCAACGGCGGGATACCGCTTACGGTACCCCGCTCTGACGCTATGCCAGGGTGGGTTCCGGCTGGCGTTTCTGCGCTGTGCGCTTTATAAAATCCAGCGTTTGCTGGTAATCTATGATACCGGCCTGACTGCCCAGGCCCGTGGCATTTAATGCAGAGCAGGCCTGCGCAAGGCGCACGGTATCCTCTGCGTTGAGTCCGTGATGCAGGCCCGAGGCAAAGCCTGCATTAAAGGAATCGCCGCAACCACAGGTACAGACCACGTCTATATCAAAAGCAGGCATGTGAAAGCTTGTCCCATCGGAGTGCTGGTAATAAGCGCCCAGTTCACCGAGGGTCAGTACGCAGCAATTGGCACCCCGGTCGAGAAAATAGTTTGCCGCGGATTGATAGTCCTGCTCACCTGATAGTGCCTGTGCCTCTTCAATCGAGGGCATAAAGTAGTCTGTGTGTGGCAGCAGTACACTGACCAGTGCCATATCGGCGGGGGTAGCGGCAAAGACATCGAGGGTTGTGATACTGCCGCGGGCCTTGGCTTCCTGCATTAGCGCGGCACACGGTGCACCGTCCATTTTATCCATCAGGCCGGCGCCGCCGACGTGCACAATACTGGCGTCCAGCACCTGATCGAGTTGTGCGGCGGTTACTTCAAATGCACCGGTTGCCCCTTTCATATGCAGCGCCGGACGCTGCCCATCGGGACGTGTGGTGACTATCGATGAAGAAGTCCCGACGTCGCTGCAGCGCTGCATGCCGCTGGTATCGACACCAAAGCTCGCCAGCTTGGTCAGTACCCAGTCACCCATATCGTCATCGCCGACACCACCGACGGCAAGCACATTCATTCCGTGCTTGGCCGCAACAATCGCCGCACTGCCAGCGGCACCCGACACCGCCAGTGTCAGCTCCTTGATAAAATAGGTGTCGCCGTTTGGCGGAATGTTGTCGACCGGCCTGCCGAGGCAATCGAAAGTATAAAATCCGATAGAGGTATAGTCGTAGCGCATAGGTCGTGGGCTCCCGAGTCAGGACTGAATTCTAAGGCCGGTGTGCGGATCGAAAAAATACAGGCGAGTGGTGTCCAGCTGGATAGCGATGTCGGAATCCAGCGCCTGGCGAAAATCTCTGTCGGCTTTTACTTCAATAATACTGTCGTCGGTCTTGACACTCAGAAAGGTGACATCGCCGGTTGGCTCTATACCGTAGAGTTGACCGGTGATGTGTGGACTATGTGTTTTCACCACACCTAAATCCTCCGGTCGAATGCCCAGTGTGATGTCTGAGGTGTCGGCAGCAGTCGCGGGGGTGAGATCAACATGGATGCCTGCTGCGATAAAGTGACCATTCTCTATGCGTCCACTGAGCAGGTTCATTGGCGGTGAGCCTATAAAGCCCGCGACAAAGGTGTTCTGCGGGTTGTTGTATATTTCATCCGGCGTGCCTATTTGCTGTATTTCTCCATGATTCATAATAACAATGCGGTCGGCCAGTGTCATCGCCTCGACCTGATCATGGGTGACATAGACGGTGGTGATCTTTAATTGTTTTTGCACGCGTTTTAGCTGCACCCGCATGCTTGAGCGTAGCTTGGCGTCGAGATTGGACAGTGGCTCGTCCATTAAAAAAGCACGTGGATGGCGGACAATGGCGCGTGCCAGCGCTGCCCGCTGACGCTGCCCGCCGGACAGAGCGCCGGGTTTTCGGTGCAGGTAGTCACCCAGTTCAACCATGTCTGCTGCTTTCTGTACCAATGCCGCCTGTTGCCGGCGTTTGACGCCACGCATGCGCAGCGGGAAGCGAATGTTCTCGTAGACGGTCATGTTCGGGTATAGCGCATAGCTCTGGAATACCATGGCAACATCGCGGTCACGCGGGTCGATGTCATTGACAAGCTCATCGTCAATCCATATCTCACCGCTGCTGAGCTCTGTGAGTCCGGCAATCATACGCATGGTGGTGGTTTTTCCGCAGCCTGACGGGCCGAGAAACACCATGAATTCTTCGTCTTCAATGCGCAGGTCAACATTGTGCACTGCGGTGACCGCAGCCCAGCTTTTTGAAACCGATTTTAGTGTGATCTGCGCCATTAGTTTTTATGCCTGCGCCGCTCGACGGGTTGTCGCGTGTTGATGGTCATCAGCCTTTAACCGCGCCCATCGTTAATCCCCTTGAGAGATGATGCTGGATCGCCAGCACCAGAAGGAATACCGGTGCAAACGCAAGGAATGCCACCAGTGCAATGGCATTGTAAATAATACCGTCCGAGCCACCGGTAAAATTTGCCAGTGCAACGGACAGGGTATAGGAGTTTTGCGTCGAGGCGATCAGCAGGGTAAAGAAAAACTCGTTAATCGCGAATATTGCGGCAATGACCGAAGCGGTGATAATGCCGGGGGCGCAGACCGGTATGATAATCAGTACTAAAATGCTTAAATCAGAAGCGCCGTCTGTCCGGGCAGCGTCTTCTATTTCGTGGGGCAGGTCCAGCATGTAAGAGCGGATGATCCAGGTTACCAGTGATAGATTAACAGCGGCAAATACCAGCATCAGCGCCCAGACAGTATCGAGCAGCCCCAGGTTCCGGAAAAGAAAGAATATCGGAATAGCAACGATAGCCGGGGCCATCATGCGGGTAGATAAAATATAGAAACCGATATCGTCCCGCCCGCGATAGCTGTACCGGGCCAGTGAGTAGGCGGCAGGAATAGCCAGCACCAGATCTATGACTACGCTGCCAATGATGGCGAGCACCGAGTTTCGAAGGTAAGACGCCATTGGCCAGTCATGCCAGATCATCTGCCAGGCGTCGAGTGAAAAGGTCGGGAAATATATGGGCTGTGGTGTGATGATCTCCGTGCGCGGTCGAAAACCGATTGAAAGAAACCACAATACTGGTGCCAGGCAAAACAGCGCCCAGGTCAGTAATATGATGTAGCGCATGATGCGGCCTGAGCCGATGTGTGGTTTTTTGGCCATCTTTACGCGACCGTCCTGAGGCGCAGGTCGTCAGGGCAGGCAGTTAGAGTAATCACTGACTGTGACTTCACTAGTCTTTCCCCGAGTGGAAAAATCGTTTGACGAAAAGCTGCGCAATAATAATGGTGGCTACCAGCACAACGAATGATGCCGCTGAGGCATAGCCGAAGTTAAAGGTCTTAAAGCCCATTCGATAGATAAAGTAACTGATGGTTTCGGTCGTGCCACCGGGTGTGCCACCGGTGATGATAAACACTGACGCGAACATGGTGGTGATATCGATAGCGCGCAGAATAAGTGCCACGGCTATAATCGGCCGCATAATCGGCAATGAGATATTCCAGAAAAGGCTCCACCAACTGGCGCCGTCAAGTCGCGCGGCTTCTTCTATTTCTGCGTCCTGTCCCTGCAATGCGCCGACAAATATGATGAACAAAAACGGCGTCCATTGCCAGACATCGGTGACGATCAGTGACAACCGGGCCAGGTCAACGTTACCGAGGAAGTCCAGCCTGGCGTCAATCAGGCCCAGTCGGGTCAGCAGGTCTGAAATTACCCGACCGTCGTTGAATGCCAGTTTCCATATGTAGGAAACCGCAGAAGGCATAAACAGCATCGGCACCAGGAATATAATCCGCCAGCCGCGGATAAATTTATCTCGATAACAAAGCACCGCCAGCGATAATGCCACAACAAACTCTATCGTCAGTGCGATGCCACCTATAACAAAGGTGTTCCACAGGCTGGCCCAGAAATCAGCATCGGCAAACAACTCACGATAATTCTCCAGGCCGACAAAAGTCCATTCATTAAACCGGACAAAAAACAGGCTTTGGTATATGGCATAAACCCCCGGATAGAGGGTAATGGCCATCAGGTAGATGACAGCGGGTGCAACAAGCAAATACGGGAACAACTTGCGCCGCCAGAGAGGGCGGCGGCGCACGCGGTTCCCGCTAATTGCACTCTGATTCATTCAGCTGTCTGACCGGTTAATCACATCAGAAGGGCAGTGGCTTGCCTTTACCGACGTAAGTCCCCGGCTCAACAGCGGCATAGGCAAATGGCTCTTTACCAGAAAAGAAACCATTCTTTTTCATGATTTTTTTCCATGCGTCGGCGCCAGCCTGCAGTGCCTCGGGTGCGGTGGTCTGACCGACAACTGCTTTGTTGATTTCGTTGCCGAGCGCTTGTTCCATCTCGAACATGCCGGGTATGCGTGGTGCGCACCAGGCGTGCTCCAGAGAGTTGGCCCACACCTCTGCAGGTTGCGACACTGAACGCAGCTTTTCATTGGTGAGCACTGACTTCTGGCCTGGCGCAACACCGTTGGCGTTGGCTTCGTTCATGGCCATAATAGACGCTGTTGTCAGGAAGCTCAGCATCAAAAAAGCACCTTCGGCGTTTTTCGACGAGGCCGCAACGCAGGAGGTCGAGCCCGCGATATTCGGCGGTGCAAAGCGGGCGCCGTCGGCATTGACTCTAGGCTCATAGATTGTCACGAGGTCGTCAACAATGGTGCTTTGGTCAGGCCGGGTGCCCTGGGTGCCGGAGTCCTGCCACGAGATATTGGTTGCCAGTTGTCCGCCCAGCCAGGCGGCGCGATTCTCCGGCCAACCCCAGCCAGCCACACCTTCGGCAGAGTTTTTCTGCAGTGCCAGTATGGTTTCGAGCGCGCGTACACCGGCATCGGAATTAAAGGACGGTTCCCAGTTAGCATCGAACAACTCCACGCCATGCTGTGCGGCAATATGCTCCCAGGTATAGGTGGACCAGAAACCGCGACCGGCCATCATGCCGACACCGGCGACATCGGGGCTGATTTTATCCAGCTCTGCCGACAAACGAATAAACTCATCGTAAGTGGGGATAGTCTCTGATTTGTGGATGTCCTGACCGGTGACCTGCTTAACCAGTGACGGCCGCAGATGTACCATTTGAATGTCGCAATCAAACGGGATGCCATAGAGACCTTTATCGCCGAAGTATCCGTAGTTGAGGCGGTAAGTGTCGTAGAAGTCGTCGAGTTGCAGGTTCCATTTATCGGCGAAGTCATCAAGCTTGTGCAAAAAGCCGGGGCCTGCAAAGTCACCAAGCCACGGTGAGAAAAACTGCAGAGCATCAAAGCTGGCATTGCCAGAGATAAATTCAGCCAGTACTTTGTCGTACATGGAGGAGTCGGGTATCGGGACGAGCTCTACTTTTATACCTGACAGCGCCTCAAACGGGGCCAGGCCGTCAGCGGCGGATTCGGTGTCGGCAGCGCCAATCGCAAAGCGCACAGTTGTGCCGGAAAACTCGCTGCGGACTTTGTCCCAGTCAACCGTGCGTATCCAGTCTTTTGCCGGATCCCACAGGAGATCGTCGTCATTTAAATTGTATTGAGTTCGGTATTGTTCGTCGACGTAGTTGCCAACGTTAATCTTTGCCAGTATGTCAGCCGGGTCTTCGCTGGTTAGGGCGTGACTGTCTTTGATGGCAACAAGTGGAAGGGCGGCACCGGCGCCAATGGTTGCCGCAACGCTGGCACTGGCGGTGGTTTTCAGAAACGACCGGCGTGATACCTTTGCAGGCTTCGCCGTGTCAGAGTTCTTGTAACTCATAACTTTATTCCTCCGAATTTTAAGTAACTAGAGACCACCCTGAGCCGTAATTAACAGGGGGTGTTCCAGGCTCTTCAATCCGTTATGCACAGCCAGTGAAACTGGCAGTCAGTGGGATACCAGCTGTTGTGCATGTGAGTCAGTTACCAGATTCTGGCGACTGTCAAATGCACCGGTCGAACAACCCTGTCAATTGCATTCACGCCTCAGTCATTCGAAGTTATACATTGATATTGTCAAAAAGACAATTGTACAGTAACCTGTCGTCAAGCCGCAGAGACAGGACAAGACCGAATATGACATCGAATGTTGCGTTAACCGGCCTGGCAAAAGATCTAGCCGAAAAAGCCCGCTCGTCCGACCCGATTCGCATCGGTTTGATCGGTTGCGGGGAAATGGGCACAGATATCGTCTCGGCGGTAGCCCACATGGACGGGGTCGAGGTGGGTGCTATTGCCGAGCTGAATATTTCCAGGGCAATGGCATCAGCGCAGCTTGCCTATCGGGAAAAAGGACGCGCTATAGAAGTCAGTAATTCCGCTGCGCTTAACCGTGCAATCGGTCAGTCAAAAATTGCTGTGGCAGAGGACGCCGCGCTGGTGGTAGAGAGCGACCTGATCGATGTCGTGATTGACGCCACCGGTGTCCCGGCGGTGGGCGCGGAGATCGGCCTTAATGCGATGCAGCATGGCAAGCACCTGGTGATGATGAATGTCGAGGCGGATGTCTGTATTGGCGCCTACCTGAAACATGAAGCGCGTCGCTGCGGTGTTACTTATTCACTCGGGGCCGGTGACGAGCCATCGTCCTGCATGGAGTTGATCGAATTCGTATCGGCGATGGGCTACCCGATTGTCTGTGCGGGCAAGGGCAAAAACAATCCGCTTAACATTGACGCGATTCCAGACGACTACGCAGATGAAGCCCGCCGGCGCAACATGAACGCCCGTATGCTGGTTGAATTTGTCGACGGATCAAAAACCATGGTCGAGATGGTCGCCATCGCCAATGCCACCGGACTGGTGCCTGATAAACCGGGGATGCATGGACCGGCTGCTACCGTCGATGATCTGGCCGGCGTACTGATACCACAGTCAGACGGTGGCGTATTGTCAGCGCCCGGTCGGGTAGATTACTCGGTTGGCAAAGGGGTGGCGCCGGGCGTGTTTGTGGTGGCCGATATGCGGCACCCGCGAGTGACCGAGCGCATGCAGGACCTGAAAGTCCGCGGTAACGGGCCGTATTTTATGTTTCATCGCCCCTACCATTTAACCTCACTCGAGGTGCCTCTGACCTGTGCACGTGCGGTGTTGTATGGCAAGCCGGATATGCAACCACTGGACACCCCGGTGGCCGAGGTCTGTGCGGTGGCCAAGCGTGATCTAAACCCCGGTGACTCCCTCGACGCTATCGGGGAATACAGCTATCGCTGCTGGGCGATGGTGGTGCCTGACGCGGTGCAACAGCAGGCGATCCCCGCCGGCCTTCTGCATCACGGTAAAGTGATGGCACCGATAAGAAAGGGGCAACTGTTAACGCGCCTGAATGCTGCGCCACCGGCGGACTCGGCGCTGACCAAGCTGCGCGCCAGACAGGATGCACTGGTTGCGTGCGGTCAGGCCGCATGACCGGATACTTCAAGCAGCAAGCCAGTCCGGAAAACCTCGATGACCGGCCCTTTGCCATCAGACACTATTCGGCTGACCGGCTGAAGGACGCTTTGTATCGCATGCACCTGATCCGGCGCTTTGAAGAAAGCGCCGAGGACTGCTACATGCGCGGGCTGATTCACGGCACCATGCACTTGTCCATTGGTCAGGAAGCCAGCGCGATGGGGGCATGCATGTCGTTGACACCGGACGATCAAATTACCTCAACGCATCGCGGCCACGGACACTGTATTGCCAAAGGGGCAGACGTTGCACGTATGTTCGCCGAGTTTTTTGGCCGCCAGACCGGTTATTGCAAAGGACGTGGCGGGTCCATGCATATTGCTGATGTGGCCGGTGGAAACCTGGGGGCTAACGGTATTGTCGCCGGTGGAATACCCATTGCTGTGGGTGCTGCCATGGCCAACAAACGCCTGCATCCCGGGCGCGTGGTGGTGTCGTTTTTCGGCGATGGAGCAAATAACGAAGGTGCCTTCCATGAATCACTGAACATGGCGTCTGTGTGGAAGCTTCCAGTGATATTTGTCTGTGAAAATAACGGCTACGGGATGTCTACTTCCACGGCCAGGTCTACCGCGGTGGAGCATATTGCCACCCGAGCCGGTGGCTACAACATGCCCGCCGGCATCGTCGATGGCAATAATTTTTCCGACGTCACTGAAGCGATGCAACCGGCACTGCGCAGGGCGCGCACCGGCGGTGGGCCTTCACTCCTTGAATGCAAGACCTACCGTTGGCGTGGTCACTCTAAAAGTGACCGGAACCTTTATCGTACCAAAGAAGAAATCCAGCAATGGCAACGCAAGGATCCTATTGCGCGATTTGAATCGTCACTGCTTGAATACGGCATCGCCACACAACACCAGATCCAGCAGACAGCTGACCGTGTAGAGGGTGATATCGAGCGTGCTATCGACTACGCAAAAGAGTCGCCGCAGCCATCGGTCAAGGATCTCCTGAAGTACGTCTATACCGAACAACAAACACCATGAACGACGTCTCCGAAATCAGCTATGCCGAGGCCATAAAGGATGCCATGGCCATTGCACTTCAGGCTGACGAGCGGGTGTTTTTAATGGGAGAAGACATCGGCGTCTATGGCGGTGCGTTCCAGGTAACCGGTGATCTGGTGCATCGCTTTGGGGAAGACCGTGTCATTGATATGCCGATCTCTGAACTTGCAGGGGCCGGTGTCGCTGTCGGTGCGGCGGTCAATGGACTGCGACCGATTCTAGAATTTCAGTTCTCCGATTTTGCAGCACTGGCGATGGAGCAGATTGCCAACCAGGCCGCCAAAATGCGCTATATGCTCGGGGGAGAAGTGTCGGTGCCTGTTGTCATGCGCTTTCCCTCAGGCTCCGGTACCGGTGCCGCGGCGCAGCACAGCCAAAGTCTGGAAGCCTGGTTTGGTCATGTGCCTGGTCTTAAAGTCGTACAACCCTCAACACCCTACGACGCCAAAGGCTTGCTGCTGGCGGCATTGGAAGACCCCGACCCGGTAATGATTTTTGAGCACAAGCTGTTATACAAAGTGAAGGGTGAGGTGCCGGAAGGCCACTACACAGTGCCCATCGGTAAAGCGGCCGTTGTACTCGAGGGCCGCGATCTCACCATTGTGGCCTCATCGATCATGGTGCCGCGTGCGCTCGATGCTGCTGGTGAGCTCGCCAGGCAAGGCGTCTCGGCAGAGGTTATAGACCTGCGTACTATCAGGCCACTCGATCGTGAAACCATCGTCAAAAGTGTTTGCAAAACGCATCGGTTGTTGTGCGTGTACGAAGGCGTAAAAACGCTTGGTATCGGCGCTGAGGTCAGTGCCAGTGTTGTTGAAAGTGAGGCGTTTGATTTTCTTGATGCTCCAATAGTGCGTCTGGGTGGCGCTGAATCCCCGATACCCTATAACCCGGAGCTCGAGAAGGCCGCAGTACCACAGAAAGAAAATATCATTGATGCCGCGCTGGCATTAGCGTCCGGAGTCCGTTGAGATGCCATTTGAAGTCATTCTGCCCAAAGTTGATATGGACATGACCCATGCCAGAATAGCGCAGTGGTATTTCACTGAAGGGCAGCGCGTCAGCAAGGGCGATGTCCTCTTTGACATGGAGACCGATAAGTCCATGATGGACGTTGAAGCACCGGCCACCGGGACACTGGCGCATGTCAGTGAGGTCGTCGATGCTGAAATTTCAGTTGGTGAAGTCGTGGCATGGATCTATGCGGAAGGCGAAACGGTTGCCGAAATTACAGCGAATCCACAGACAGCAACCACAGCAACTACAGCAACCACAGCGCACGATCAGCCGGTGCCTACAGAGCTGTCACCCCCGGTAGCACACGAATCAACAGACACTGCGCAGCAATCTGTCAGGGCCTCTCCGTTCGCCCGAAAGCTGGCGCGTGACAACGCCATTGATCTGAAAAACGTTAGTGGTTCCGGTCCGATGGGACGAATCGTGGCCACCGACATCATCGTCCGCGCGCCATCGCAACAGCCAACACGGGCAATCGAGGCATTGCAGCACCCGACCAGTGATGCGTCAGTGGAAAATCTGTTTGCTGAGGATGCATTCAGTCGCCTGCCGCATAACGCTATGCGACGGGCGATAGCGACACGCGTAAGTCTGGCCTGCAGTACAGTGCCGGCATATCATCTGTCGGTCGACTGCGAGATAGATGCATTGCTGGCACTGCGCAAAGACCTGCCTGTCACTGACCGGAAGAAGCCTTCGATTAACGATTGCATTGTGAAAGCACTGGCGTTGGCGCTGCATGACAACCCGCAGGCTAATGCAAGTTGGACCGATACGGCAATGCTGGTGCACAAGACGGTTGACATCGGTGTGGCCGTCGCTCTCGACGACGGATTAATTACGCCATTGATCAGATCAGCGCAGAGTCTCTCGCTACATGATATATCCACCGAGATACAGCGACTGGCTGACAAGGCGCGGCGCAATGCGCTGACTCCGGATGAGTATCGTGGTGGCACCACCACCGTCTCGAACCTGGGAATGTTCGGCGCCGACCGTTTTACCTCGATCATCAACCCGCCACACAGCTCTATCGTATCGATTGGGGCCGCCTCTGAGCGTGCAGTGGTTCGGGAAGGTATCATTGAAATAGCGACAGTGTTAACAGCGACGTTTGCCTTTGATCACCGTGTCATTGACGGGGCACTCGGTGCACAGCTGGCGAGTTGCTTCAGGCAGTGCATCGAGAATCCGCAAGCGCTTATCGATCCTTAATACCGGGTGGTTTCAGTGGCGCGGGGAGATCAGTCAGCCGCTGATGGCCTGCTCTGGCTGCAGGTGGCTCTCTGCTTGACGCAGAAATTTTGCTGCCGGTTAATAATGCCTGCAGAAATTTAATTCATCATAGCCGGAACTGCCGTGTATCTTGATCGGCAATTACAATGGCAGATTATCGATGAACAACCCTGGCTTTATACGGTCGGCCTCCTACATAGCCACTGGCTGGCGGCTTGTCCGGCAACCCGGATTGCGGCGTTTTGTGCTGATGCCGCTGCTGGTCAACCTGATGGTCTTCGGCGTG